>NZ_JALIGE010000063.1:0-33617 GCF_024764835.1 Scandinavium hiltneri
GGGAACGGATTTGCACTGCACGCAGTGCAGCCCGAAGGGGCCGGGCAGGAAGCCCGGCATACAACAGCCAGGCATCAAACAAGTCAGAAACCCCGACCGAAAGGCCGGGGTTTTTTGCGTTTATGCGCAGCCTGTCCACAGCGTTATCCACAAGCCTTCCCTCCCTGAATACGGTACACTAGCCAGGTTTTTGCATCTGGAAGCCACTATGAATCACTCCCTAAAGCCCTGGAACACCTTCGGTATTGATCATCAAGCCGCTCGTATCGTTTGTGCCCAAACTGCACCGCAATTGTTGGATGCCTGGCAGCAAGCAACCTCAGAAAAACTGCCGACGCTGATCCTGGGTGAGGGTAGCAATGTCCTCTTCCTGAAGGATTATTCTGGCGTTGTACTGGTTAACCGAATCAAAGGCATTAAGGTCACTGAGCAGCCAGATGCGTGGCATTTACATGTCGGCGCGGGTGAAAACTGGCACCGTCTGGTGAAGTTTACGCTGGAAAATGGCATGCCTGGACTTGAAAATCTGGCGTTGATCCCCGGATGTGCAGGCTCCTCACCTATCCAGAATATCGGTGCTTACGGCGTTGAATTACAGCGCGTGTGCGAGTTCGTAGATTGTATAGAACTGGTAACCGGGGTGGCGAAACGCCTGACTGCGGATGAATGCCGCTTCGGATATCGGGACAGTATTTTTAAGCATGAGTATCAGGACAGGTATGTCATTGTCGCCGTAGGCTTGAAGCTTCAGAAACAGTGGCAGCCTGTTCTGAGCTATGGCGATTTAACGCGCCTGGACCCGCAGACTGTCACACCACAAGAAGTGTTCGATGCTGTTTGTCATATGCGTATGACCAAACTGCCTGACCCTAAAGTTAACGGCAATGCGGGCAGCTTCTTTAAAAACCCGGTGATTACCCGTGACGTAGCGGACAAATTGCTGGCTTCCTTCCCGAATGCCCCCCATTATCCCCAGGCTGATGGCTGCGTAAAACTTGCGGCCGGCTGGCTTATCGACCAATGTCAGCTGAAAGGTAAAAGTGTAGGCGGGGCGATGGTACATCGACAGCAGGCCCTGGTGCTGATTAACGACAATAATGCGACCAGCGATAATGTTGTGGCCCTTGCACATTACGTACGCCAGCAAGTCGGTGAGAAATTTGATGTCTGGCTGGAGCCTGAAGTCAGGTTTATTGGCGAGCATGGCGAAGTTAACGCAGTAGAGGTCATTGCGTGAAAGATAATACGGTTCCTTTAACGTTGATTTCGATTTTATCAGATGGCGAGTTTCATTCCGGTGAACAACTGGGTGAAAGATTGGGCATGAGTCGAGCCGCCATTAATAAGCATATCCAGACGCTACGTGACTGGGGTGTGGATGTGTTTACCGTCCCAGGAAAAGGTTACAGCCTTCCAGAGCCGATCCAGCTCCTGAATGAAGAGTTCATCCGTAGCAGCATCAATGATGGTGCAGTAACTGTACTGCCAGTTATCGACTCCACTAACCAGTATCTGCTTGATAGACTGGCAAGCCTGCAATCGGGGGACGTCTGTGTGGCTGAGTATCAACAGGCTGGGCGTGGGCGTCGTGGGCGCAAATGGTTCTCACCTTTCGGGGCCAATCTCTACCTGTCCATGTACTGGCGTCTTGAACAAGGCCCTGCGGCGGCAATTGGGTTGAGTCTGGTCATTGGTATCGTTATGGCTGAAGTTTTACAAAGCCTCGGAGCCGATAAAGTCCGCGTCAAATGGCCAAACGACCTTTACCTGTTGGATCGCAAACTTGCGGGTATTCTTGTTGAATTAACCGGAAAAACTGGCGATGCTGCACAGATCGTGATCGGAGCTGGCATCAATCTTGCGATGCGCCGCGTTGAGGCGGATGTGATCAATCAGGGCTGGATCAATCTCCAGGAAGCGGGAATTAAAATTGACCGCAATACGCTAGCTGTTCGATTAATTAAAGAGCTACGCGCTGCGTTAGTGCTATTTGAGCAAGAAGGATTGGCCCCTTATCTTTCCCGTTGGGAGAAGCTGGATAATTTTATTCACCGTCCGGTAAAACTGATCATTGGTGAGAAAGAGATATTTGGAACATCACGGGGAATTGATACGCAGGGAGCGCTCCTGCTTGAGCAGGATGGAGTGATTAAGCCCTGGATGGGCGGAGAAATTTCACTGCGTAGCGCAGAATAAGTAAAGGGAGCCGAAGCTCCCTTTCTATTTTCGCAACCGCACTTCATTGACCGAATGGTTTGCACTTTTGGTCAGAACCAGGCTGGCGCGTTCACGTGTCGGAAGTATATTTTCTTTAAGATTCAATAAGTTGATTTCATTCCACAAAGAGGTCGCAATATTGACGGCTTCGTCTTTGGATAATTTTGCGTAATTGTGGAAATAGGAATCAGGATCGGTAAATGCCCCCTCGCGGAATTTCAGGAAGCGGTTGATGTACCAATTTTTCAATAAATCTTCTGGCGCATCGACATAAATCGAGAAATCGACGAAATCAGAGACAAATACATGATGCGGATCATGAGGATAATCCATGCCGCTCTGTAGGACATTTAAACCTTCCAGGATCAAAATATCCGGATGAGTTACCGTCTTATCTCCGTCAGAGATGACATCGTAAATTAAGTGGGAGTAGACAGGGGCGGTCACATCAGGGGCACCTGACTTAATATCAGAAACAAACTTCACCAGGCGATGCATATCATAAGACTGCGGGAAGCCTTTCTTCTTCATCAGCCCGCGTTCTTTCAATACTTCATTAGGATGAAGGAAGCCATCAGTCGTAATCAATTCAACACGGCGATGTTCTGGCCAGCGGCTGAGTAATGCCTGCAGCACACGCGCAGTGGTGCTCTTACCGACCGCTACGCTACCGGCAATACTGATGACATAAGGAATACGCGGAGTGTTGGTGCCCAGGAACTGTTCCAGAACAGCCTGTCGACGCAAACTTGAGCTGATGTAGAAGTTTAGCAAACGCGACAGAGGCAAATAGATCTCAGCCACTTCTTCCAGTGACAGGTCTTCGTTAATGCCTTTCAGCCGCGTGATTTCCCCTTCAGTGAGGGTCATCGGCACGGAATCACGAAGTGCAGCCCACTGGCTACGGTTGAACTGTAGATACGGCGTCATTAACGTTTGCTCTTTTTTGCTCATAAGCATGTTCTGCTCGCTGTCACCCATTTCGTCTGCCGAAACGTGATGAGGCGGCACTTTTCAGTTAATCAGGACAATGGGCAGGAGGTTAACACCAGATTGAATGGAATAAGAAGAAAAAATCAGATTTAGTGATGCTTTCATTAGAAAGCGTCACATCCTCGTTGCGACTGTCGTCATCACAAACAGTAAAGAGAGCCGCTGAATGGATTTTGGTAACGGGTAATACACTTTATTCCCATACCATGAGTAATAAGAGAAGAAGGAAAAGGGATGGATTGCCCATTTATTGTTCGATAATGATGGCTTTTGCATCATTTTTGCGCCGATACGAGCAAAATATAAGCAAAGAGTCGTTTTATGCAATTTTTTAGTTGCATGCCTGCGCATGTCTCCCTAAAATGCGCGCTACTTGATGCCGACTTAGCTCAGTAGGTAGAGCAACTGACTTGTAATCAGTAGGTCACCAGTTCGATTCCGGTAGTCGGCACCATCAAGTCCGGTGGGGTTCCCGAGCGGCCAAAGGGAGCAGACTGTAAATCTGCCGTCACAGACTTCGAAGGTTCGAATCCTTCCCCCACCACCACTTTCTGGCAGCGTTTTAGCCGCCTGGGTTGGTCGAGTAAAATCACCGACCTGAACAATAAAAGAGAGAAATTTCTTTTTTGTTACAGAAAGAACTGGGTAGCCGAGTTTCAGGATGCGGGCATCGTATAATGGCTATTACCTCAGCCTTCCAAGCTGATGATGCGGGTTCGATTCCCGCTGCCCGCTCCAGACGTGCTGATATGGCTCAGTTGGTAGAGCGCACCCTTGGTAAGGGTGAGGTCCCCAGTTCGACTCTGGGTATCAGCACCACTTCATCTCCTCCTCCCTGTTTCTCTCTGTTACTTGCATTCAACAAGTCAGGCATGTTGCCTGGTTGATGTGGTGATATCACCGATTTATCCGTGTCTTAGAGGGACAATCGATGTCTAAAGAAAAGTTTGAACGTACAAAACCGCACGTTAACGTCGGTACTATCGGCCACGTTGACCATGGTAAAACAACGCTGACTGCTGCAATCACCTCCGTACTGGCTAAGACCTACGGCGGTTCTGCTCGCGCATTCGACCAGATCGATAACGCACCAGAAGAAAAAGCTCGTGGTATCACCATCAACACTTCCCACGTTGAATATGACACCCCGACTCGCCACTACGCACATGTAGACTGCCCAGGCCACGCCGACTATGTTAAAAACATGATCACCGGTGCTGCGCAGATGGATGGCGCTATCTTGGTTGTTGCTGCGACTGATGGCCCTATGCCACAGACTCGTGAGCACATCCTGCTGGGTCGTCAGGTAGGCGTTCCTTTCATCATCGTGTTCCTGAACAAATGCGACATGGTTGATGATGAAGAGCTGCTGGAACTGGTTGAGATGGAAGTTCGTGAACTCCTGTCCCAGTACGATTTCCCGGGCGACGATACCCCTATCGTTCGTGGTTCCGCGCTGAAAGCGCTGGAAGGCGAAGCTGAGTGGGAAGCTAAAATCATCGAACTGGCTGGCTTCCTGGATTCTTACATCCCAGAACCAGAACGTGCGATCGACAAGCCATTCCTGCTGCCAATCGAAGACGTATTCTCCATCTCCGGCCGTGGTACTGTTGTTACCGGTCGTGTAGAGCGCGGTATCGTTAAAGTGGGTGAAGAAGTAGAAATCGTTGGTATCAAAGACACCGCGAAAACTACCTGTACTGGCGTTGAAATGTTCCGCAAACTGCTGGACGAAGGCCGTGCGGGTGAGAACGTTGGTGTTCTGCTGCGTGGTATCAAACGTGAAGAAATCGAACGTGGTCAGGTTCTGGCCAAGCCGGGTTCAATCAACCCGCACACCAAGTTCGAATCTGAAGTGTACATCCTGTCCAAAGATGAAGGCGGCCGTCATACTCCGTTCTTCAAAGGCTACCGTCCACAGTTCTACTTCCGTACAACTGACGTGACTGGTACCATCGAACTGCCAGAAGGCGTTGAGATGGTAATGCCGGGCGACAACATCAAAATGGTTGTTACCCTGATCCACCCAATCGCGATGGATGACGGTCTGCGTTTCGCAATCCGTGAAGGCGGCCGTACTGTAGGTGCGGGCGTTGTTGCTAAAGTTATCAGCTAATCGCGGATAACATTTGACGCAATGCGCAATAAAAGGGCATCATTTGATGCCCTTTTTGCACGCTTTCGAACCAGAACCTGGCTCATCAGTGATTTTTTTTGTCATAATCATTGCTGAGACAGGCTCTGAAGAGGGCGTTAAGTCCGAAACGCAGCAGAGCATTTCGGTTTTGGTTGCCTCGCACTCTCGCGGGGCAAAGATGTTTGTCGAATACTTGTGACAGGTTGGTTTATGAGTGCGAATACCGAAGCTCAAGGGAGCGGGCGCGGCCTGGAAGCGATGAAGTGGGTGATCGTTGCCGTACTGCTGATTGTAGCTATTGTGGGCAACTACCTTTATCGCGACATGATGTTGCCGCTGCGTGCGCTGGCCGTAGTGATTCTGATTGCTGCAGCGGGCGGTGTCGCGCTGTTGACGACCAAAGGCAAGGCGACCGTAGCGTTTGCTCGTGAAGCGAGAACCGAAGTCCGTAAGGTCATTTGGCCGACGCGTCAGGAAACGCTGCACACTACGCTGATTGTGGCCGCAGTTACTGCTGTCATGTCGCTGATCCTGTGGGGACTGGATGGTATTCTGGTTCGCCTGGTCTCTTTTATCACTGGCCTGAGGTTCTGAGATGTCTGAAGCTCCTAAAAAGCGCTGGTACGTCGTTCAGGCGTTTTCCGGTTTTGAAGGCCGCGTAGCCACTTCGCTGCGTGAGCATATCAAATTACACAATATGGAAGAGTTGTTTGGTGAAGTCATGGTTCCGACCGAAGAAGTGGTCGAAATTCGTGGCGGCCAGCGTCGCAAGAGCGAGCGCAAATTCTTCCCTGGTTATGTGCTGGTACAGATGGTGATGAATGACGCCAGCTGGCACTTGGTACGTAGCGTGCCACGCGTAATGGGCTTCATCGGTGGTACTTCCGATCGTCCGGCGCCGATTAGCGATAAAGAAGTGGATGCGATTATGAACCGCCTGCAGCAGGTTGGTGATAAACCGCGTCCTAAAACGCTGTTCGAACCGGGTGAAATGGTTCGCGTTAGCGACGGTCCGTTTGCAGACTTCAACGGTGTGGTTGAAGAAGTGGACTACGAGAAGTCCCGCCTGAAAGTTTCAGTCTCTATCTTCGGGCGTGCAACGCCGGTAGAACTGGACTTCGGCCAGGTTGAAAAAGCATAAATAAGCAGCGATTCTTTGTTGCACAAGGCGCGAGATTGGCATACAATTTCGCGCCTTTTGTATTTATGGGCCTTGTGCGCATAGATCACGTATTAATCACGGGGAGCCTCCTGGAGGCGCTATTACCCAATAGAGGAAATTGAGAATGGCTAAGAAAGTACAAGCCTACGTCAAGCTGCAGGTTGCAGCTGGTATGGCGAACCCAAGTCCACCGGTTGGTCCAGCACTGGGCCAGCAGGGCGTGAACATCATGGAATTCTGTAAAGCGTTCAACGCAAAAACTGAATCCCTGGAAAAAGGTCTGCCGACTCCTGTCGTCATCACCGTTTACGCTGACCGTTCATTCACTTTCATCACTAAGACTCCGCCAGCTGCGGTTCTGCTGAAGAAAGCTGCAGGTATTAAGTCTGGTTCCGGCAAGCCGAACAAAGAGAAAGTTGGTAAAATTTCTCGCGCTCAGCTGCAGGAAATCGCGCAGACTAAAGCTGCCGACATGACTGGTGCTGACATTGAAGCGATGACTCGCTCAATCGAAGGTACTGCGCGTTCCATGGGCCTGGTAGTGGAGGATTAAGAAATGGCTAAACTGACCAAGCGTATGCGCGTGATCCGTGAGAAAGTTGATGTAACTAAACAGTATGACATCAACGAAGCCATCGCTCTTCTGAAAGAGCTGGCCACCGCTAAATTTACTGAAAGCGTAGACGTTGCTGTTAACCTCGGCATCGACGCTCGTAAATCTGACCAGAACGTACGTGGTGCAACTGTACTGCCACACGGTACTGGCCGTTCTGTTCGCGTAGCCGTATTTGCCCAAGGCGCAAACGCTGAAGCAGCTAAAGCTGCTGGCGCAGAGCTGGTAGGTATGGAAGATCTGGCTGACCAGATCAAGAAAGGCGAAATGAACTTTGACGTTGTTATTGCTTCCCCGGATGCAATGCGCGTTGTTGGCCAACTGGGCCAGGTTCTGGGTCCACGTGGCCTGATGCCTAACCCGAAAGTTGGTACTGTAACGCCTAACGTTGCTGAAGCGGTTAATAACGCTAAAGCAGGTCAGGTTCGTTATCGTAACGACAAAAACGGCATCATCCACACCACCATCGGTAAAGTGGATTTTGACGCTGACAAACTGAAAGAAAACCTGGAATCCCTGCTGGTTGCGCTGAAAAAAGCGAAACCAACTCAGGCTAAAGGCGTGTACATCAAGAAAGTCAGCCTCTCCACCACCATGGGTGCTGGCGTTGCCGTTGACCAGGCTGGTCTTACCGCAGTAGCGAACTAAGATTAGCCTTTACGTGGGCGGTGGATTTGTCTACAATCTTCCCCCCACGATTCTGTTAACGTTGGTTAGCAGATACAGATTTGTTCGTTGGAGCCTGGCCTAATCCAGGCCTCCGTCGAAGACCGCAGGCGTTTCGTCAGAAACTTAATACCCTGCGTAGACGGTGACAGAACGCTAAGATTATTTTTGATACTCTTTGGCTTGTTTCTGCTCACCGTATTAAGACGCTCTTTCGTTGGAAAGAGTGAAGTGAGTTCCAGAGATAATCTCTGGCAAACATCCAGGAGCAAAGCTAATGGCTTTAAATCTTCAAGACAAACAAGCGATTGTTGCTGAAGTCAGCGAAGTAGCCAAAGGTGCGCTGTCTGCAGTAGTTGCGGATTCCCGTGGCGTTACTGTAGACAAAATGACCGAACTGCGTAAAGCAGGCCGTGAAGCTGGCGTATACATGCGTGTTGTTCGTAACACCCTGCTGCGCCGCGTCGTTGAAGGTTCTCAGTTTGAGTGCCTGAAAGACACGTTTGTTGGTCCGACCCTGATTGCATATTCTATGGAACACCCGGGCGCAGCTGCTCGTCTGTTCAAAGATTTCGCGAAAGCGAATGCAAAATTTGAGGTCAAAGCCGCAGCCTTTGAAGGTGAGTTGATCCCGGCATCGCAAATCGATCGCCTGGCTACACTGCCAACCTACGACGAAGCAATTGCACGCCTGATGGCAACCATGAAAGAAGCTTCGGCTGGCAAACTGGTTCGCACTCTGGCTGCTGTACGCGATGCGAAAGAAGCTGCTTAATCGCAGTTATCTTTATAACGCATTGGCTTACGTATAAACTAATTCTGATTTTCAGGAACAATTTAAATGTCTATCACTAAAGATCAAATCATTGAAGCAGTATCCGCTATGTCTGTAATGGACGTTGTAGAACTGATCTCTGCAATGGAAGAAAAATTCGGTGTTTCCGCTGCTGCCGCTGTAGCTGTTGCTGCAGGCCCAGCTGAAGCTGCTGAAGAAAAAACTGAATTCGACGTAATTCTGAAAGCTATCGGCGCTAACAAAGTTGCAGTTATCAAAGCTGTGCGTGGCGCAACTGGCCTGGGTCTGAAAGAAGCTAAAGACCTCGTTGAATCTGCTCCAGCCGCTCTGAAAGAAGGCGTGAGCAAAGATGACGCAGAATCACTGAAAAAAGCTCTGGAAGAAGCTGGCGCAGAAGTTGAAGTTAAATAAGCCAACCTTTCCGGTTGCAGCCTGAGTAATTAGGCTGATGGCTGGTGACTTTTTAGTCACCAGCCTTTTTGCGCTGTAAGGCGCCAGTAGCATTTCACACTGTTTGACTGCTGGCTGTCCTGACAATGCATGTTTCTATCGACGACTTAATATATTGCGACAGGGTGCTCGCCTTGTGTAAACCGCAATGAAATGGTTTAAGCGTGATAGCAACAGGTATTGCGGAAAGTATTCCATTTTCCGGTCCACAAAATAGTGTTGCATAAACTGCCCCTCTAATGGGCAGAGTCGGTCGACTTGTCAGCGAGCTGAGGAACCCTATGGTTTACTCCTATACCGAGAAAAAACGTATTCGTAAGGATTTTGGTAAACGTCCACAAGTTCTGGACATACCTTATCTCCTTTCTATCCAGCTTGACTCGTTCCAGAAGTTCATCGAGCAAGATCCTGAAGGTCAGTATGGTCTCGAAGCGGCTTTCCGTTCCGTGTTCCCGATCGCGAGCTACAGCGGCAATTCAGAGCTGCAGTATGTGAGCTATCGTCTGGGCGAGCCTGTATTTGACGTTAAAGAATGTCAGATTCGCGGCGTGACCTATTCCGCTCCCCTGCGCGTTAAACTGCGTCTGGTGATTTATGAGCGTGAAGCGCCGGAAGGCACAGTAAAAGACATTAAAGAACAAGAAGTGTACATGGGCGAAATTCCGCTCATGACCGATAACGGTACCTTCGTCATCAACGGTACTGAGCGTGTTATCGTTTCTCAGTTGCACCGTAGCCCGGGCGTCTTCTTTGACAGCGATAAGGGTAAAACCCACTCTTCGGGTAAAGTGCTTTATAACGCACGTATCATCCCTTACCGTGGTTCCTGGCTGGACTTCGAGTTCGATCCGAAAGACAACCTGTTTGTCCGTATCGACCGTCGTCGTAAGCTGCCTGCGACCATCATCCTGCGCGCGCTGAGTTACACCACAGAGCAGATCCTTGATCTGTTCTTCGAAAAAGTTATTTTCGAAATCCGTGATAACAAGCTGCAGATGGAACTCATTCCTGAGCGTCTGCGTGGTGAAACTGCCACCTTCGACATCGAAGCAAACGGTAAGGTGTACATCGAGAAAGCTCGTCGTATCACCGCCCGCCACATTCGCCAGCTGGAAAAAGATGACATTAAACTCATCGAAGTTCCGGTTGAGTATATCGCTGGCAAAGTGGCTGCAAAAGACTACGTCGATGCATCCACTGGCGAGCTGATCTGCCCGGCGAACATGGAGCTGAGCCTGGATCTGCTGGCTAAGCTGAGCCAGTCTGGTCACAAGCGTATCGAGACGCTGTTCACCAACGACCTGGATCACGGCGCATACATGTCCGAGACCATTCGTGTTGACCCAACCAACGACCGCTTAAGCGCGCTGGTTGAGATCTACCGTATGATGCGTCCTGGTGAGCCACCAACTCGCGAAGCGGCTGAAAACCTGTTTGAGAACCTGTTCTTCTCCGAAGACCGCTATGACTTGTCTGCGGTTGGTCGTATGAAGTTCAACCGTTCTCTGCTGCGTGATGAAATCGAAGGTTCAGGCATCCTGAGCAAAGACGACATCATCCAGGTTATGCGTAAACTGATCGGTATTCGTAACGGCCAGGGCGAAGTGGATGATATCGACCACCTCGGCAACCGTCGTATCCGTTCCGTTGGCGAAATGGCGGAAAACCAGTTCCGTGTTGGCTTGGTGCGTGTAGAGCGTGCGGTGAAAGAACGTCTGTCTCTGGGCGATCTCGATACCTTGATGCCTCAGGACATGATCAATGCCAAGCCGATTTCGGCGGCGGTGAAAGAGTTCTTTGGTTCCAGCCAGCTGTCTCAGTTTATGGACCAGAACAACCCGTTGTCTGAAATCACGCACAAGCGTCGTATTTCTGCCCTCGGCCCAGGCGGTCTGACCCGTGAACGTGCGGGCTTCGAAGTTCGAGACGTACACCCGACTCACTATGGTCGCGTATGTCCAATCGAAACGCCTGAAGGTCCAAACATCGGTCTGATCAACTCACTGTCCGTGTACGCACAGACGAACGAATACGGTTTCCTCGAGACTCCGTACCGTAAAGTGACTGACGGTGCTGTGACCGACGAAATTCACTACCTGTCTGCTATCGAAGAAGGTAACTACGTCATTGCTCAGGCGAACTCCAACCTGGATGACGAAAACCACTTTGAAGAAGACTTGGTTACTTGTCGTAGCAAAGGCGAATCAAGTCTGTTCAGCCGTGACCAGGTTGACTACATGGACGTTTCCACTCAACAGGTGGTTTCCGTCGGTGCGTCCCTGATCCCGTTCCTGGAACACGATGATGCTAACCGTGCATTGATGGGTGCGAACATGCAACGTCAAGCGGTTCCAACTCTGCGTGCTGATAAGCCGCTGGTTGGTACCGGTATGGAACGTGCTGTAGCGGTTGACTCCGGCGTAACCGCCGTTGCCAAACGTGGCGGTACCGTTCAGTACGTGGATGCGTCCCGTATCGTTATCAAAGTTAACGAAGACGAGATGTACCCGGGCGAAGCAGGTATCGACATCTATAACCTGACCAAATACACCCGTTCTAACCAGAACACCTGCATCAACCAGATGCCGTGTGTAAACCTGGGCGAACCAATTGAGCGCGGCGACGTGCTGGCAGATGGCCCGTCCACCGACCTCGGTGAGCTGGCGCTCGGTCAGAACATGCGCGTAGCGTTCATGCCGTGGAACGGCTACAACTTCGAAGACTCCATCTTGGTCTCCGAGCGTGTGGTTCAGGAAGATCGTTTCACCACGATTCACATTCAGGAACTGGCATGTGTGTCCCGCGACACCAAGCTGGGGCCAGAAGAGATCACCGCTGACATCCCTAACGTGGGTGAAGCTGCGCTCTCTAAACTTGATGAATCCGGTATCGTCTACATCGGTGCGGAAGTGACCGGCGGCGATATTCTGGTTGGTAAGGTAACGCCTAAAGGTGAAACCCAGCTGACGCCAGAAGAGAAACTGCTGCGTGCAATCTTCGGTGAGAAAGCGTCTGACGTTAAAGACTCTTCTCTGCGCGTACCAAACGGTGTTTCCGGTACGATTATCGACGTTCAGGTCTTTACCCGCGATGGCGTGGAAAAAGACAAACGTGCGCTGGAAATCGAAGAGATGCAGCTGAAGCAGGCGAAGAAAGACCTGTCTGAAGAATTGCAGATCCTCGAAGCTGGCCTGTTTAGCCGTATCTATGCTGTGCTGGTTGCCGGTGGTGTTGAAGCTGAGAAGCTCGACAAACTGCCACGCGATCGCTGGCTGGAACTCGGTCTGACCGACGAAGCGAAACAAAATCAGCTGGAACAGCTGGCTGAACAGTACGACGAACTGAAGCACGAGTTCGAGAAGAAACTCGAAGCGAAACGCCGCAAAATCACTCAGGGCGACGATCTGGCACCAGGCGTGCTGAAGATTGTTAAGGTGTATCTGGCCGTTAAACGTCAGATCCAGCCTGGTGATAAAATGGCGGGTCGTCACGGTAACAAGGGTGTTATCTCTAAGATCAACCCGATCGAAGATATGCCGCACGATGCTAACGGTACGCCGGTAGACATCGTACTGAACCCGCTGGGTGTACCGTCTCGTATGAACATCGGTCAGATCCTGGAAACGCACCTGGGTATGGCTGCCAAAGGCATCGGCGAGAAAATCAACGCCATGTTGAAGCAGCAAGAAGAAGTCGCGAAACTGCGCGAATTCATCCAGCGTGCCTACGATCTGGGTACCGACATTCGTCAGAAAGTCGACCTGAGCACCTTCACCGATGACGAAGTTCTGCGTCTGGCTGATAACCTGAAAAAAGGTATGCCAATCGCGACTCCGGTCTTCGATGGTGCGAAAGAGTCAGAAATCAAAGAGCTCCTGGAGCTCGGCGGTCTGCCTTCTTCCGGTCAGATTACACTGTTCGATGGTCGTACCGGTGAGCAGTTTGAGCGTCAGGTAACCGTAGGTTACATGTACATGCTGAAACTGAACCACTTGGTCGATGACAAGATGCACGCTCGTTCCACCGGTTCTTATAGCCTCGTTACTCAGCAGCCGCTGGGTGGTAAGGCACAGTTCGGTGGTCAGCGCTTCGGTGAGATGGAAGTGTGGGCGCTGGAAGCATATGGCGCAGCATACACCCTGCAGGAAATGCTCACCGTTAAGTCTGATGACGTGAATGGTCGTACTAAGATGTATAAAAACATCGTGGACGGCAACCATCAGATGGAACCGGGCATGCCGGAATCCTTCAACGTATTGTTGAAAGAAATCCGTTCGCTGGGTATCAACATCGAACTGGAAGACGAGTAACTCTCGCTCAAACAGGTCACTGGTGCCGGGGTAATACCCGGCGCCAGATTGTGCTAACTCCGACGGGAGCAAATCCGTGAAAGACTTATTAAAGTTTCTGAAAGCGCAAACTAAAACCGAAGAGTTTGATGCGATCAAAATTGCTCTGGCATCGCCAGACATGATCCGTTCATGGTCTTTCGGTGAAGTGAAAAAGCCGGAAACCATCAACTACCGTACGTTCAAACCTGAACGTGACGGTCTCTTCTGCGCCCGTATTTTTGGGCCGGTAAAAGACTATGAGTGCTTGTGCGGTAAGTACAAGCGCCTGAAACACCGTGGTGTTATCTGTGAGAAGTGCGGCGTTGAAGTGACCCAAACCAAAGTGCGTCGTGAGCGCATGGGCCACATTGAGCTGGCGTCTCCGACTGCCCACATCTGGTTCCTGAAATCTCTGCCGTCCCGTATCGGTCTTCTGCTCGATATGCCACTGCGTGATATCGAACGCGTACTGTACTTCGAATCTTATGTTGTTATCGAAGGCGGCATGACCAACCTGGAACGCAATCAGATCCTGACTGAAGAGCAGTATCTGGATGCGCTGGAAGAGTTTGGTGACGAATTCGACGCGAAGATGGGTGCGGAAGCTATCCAGGCCCTGCTGAAGAGCATGGATCTGGAGCAAGAGTGTGAAACTCTTCGCGAAGAGCTGAATGAAACCAACTCTGAAACCAAGCGTAAAAAGCTGACCAAGCGTATCAAACTGCTGGAAGCGTTCGTTCAGTCTGGTAACAAACCAGAGTGGATGATCCTGACAGTTCTGCCGGTTCTGCCGCCAGATCTGCGTCCATTAGTTCCGCTGGACGGCGGTCGTTTCGCAACGTCGGATCTGAACGATCTGTATCGTCGCGTTATCAACCGTAACAACCGTTTGAAACGCCTGCTGGATCTGGCTGCGCCAGATATCATCGTACGTAACGAAAAACGTATGTTGCAGGAAGCGGTTGATGCCTTGCTGGATAACGGTCGTCGCGGTCGTGCGATCACCGGTTCTAACAAGCGTCCTCTGAAATCTTTGGCCGATATGATCAAAGGTAAACAGGGTCGTTTCCGTCAGAACCTGCTCGGTAAGCGTGTTGACTACTCCGGTCGTTCTGTAATCACCGTAGGTCCATACCTGCGTCTGCATCAGTGCGGTCTGCCTAAGAAAATGGCACTGGAACTGTTCAAACCGTTCATCTATGGCAAGCTGGAACTGCGTGGCCTGGCCACCACCATCAAAGCCGCTAAGAAAATGGTTGAGCGCGAAGAAGCTGTCGTTTGGGATATCCTGGACGAAGTTATCCGCGAACACCCGGTACTGCTGAACCGTGCACCAACTCTGCACCGTTTGGGTATCCAGGCGTTTGAACCGGTTCTGATCGAAGGTAAAGCAATTCAGCTGCACCCGCTGGTTTGTGCGGCATATAACGCCGACTTCGATGGTGACCAGATGGCTGTTCACGTACCGCTGACGCTGGAAGCCCAGCTCGAAGCGCGTGCGCTGATGATGTCTACTAACAACATCCTGTCACCTGCGAACGGCGAGCCAATCATCGTTCCTTCTCAGGACGTTGTATTGGGTCTGTACTACATGACCCGTGACTGTGTTAACGCCAAAGGCGAAGGCATGGTGCTGACTGGCCCTAAAGAAGCAGAGCGTATCTATCGCGCTGGCTTGGCCTCTCTGCATGCGCGCGTTAAAGTGCGTATTACCGAATACGAAAAAGACGCTCAGGACGAGTTCGTTGCGAAAACCAGCATCATCGATACGACCGTGGGTCGTGCGATTCTGTGGATGATCGTACCGAAAGGTCTGCCTTTCTCCATCGTCAACCAGGCGCTGGGCAAGAAAGCTATCTCCAAAATGCTGAACACCTGTTACCGCATTCTGGGCCTGAAGCCGACCGTTATCTTTGCTGACCAGACCATGTACACCGGTTTTGCCTATGCAGCGCGCTCAGGTGCGTCCGTAGGTATCGACGACATGGTTATCCCAGAGAAGAAACATGAGATCATCTCTGAAGCAGAAGCTGAAGTTGCTGAGATCCAGGAGCAGTTCCAGTCTGGTCTGGTAACCGCGGGCGAACGCTACAACAAAGTTATCGATATCTGGGCTGCGGCGAACGATCGTGTTTCCAAAGCGATGATGGATAACCTGCAGACTGAAACCGTCATTAACCGTGACGGCGTTGAAGAGCAGCAGGTTTCCTTCAACAGCATCTACATGATGGCCGACTCCGGTGCGCGTGGTTCTGCAGCACAGATTCGTCAGCTGGCAGGTATGCGTGGTCTGATGGCGAAGCCGGATGGCTCCATCATCGAAACGCCAATCACCGCGAACTTCCGTGAAGGTCTGAACGTACTCCAGTACTTCATCTCCACTCACGGTGCTCGTAAAGGTCTGGCGGATACCGCACTGAAAACAGCGAACTCCGGTTATCTGACGCGTCGTCTGGTTGACGTTGCACAGGATCTGGTTGTTACCGAAGACGATTGTGGCACTCTCGAAGGTATCACCATGACCCCGGTTATCGAGGGTGGTGATGTTAAAGAGCCGCTGCGCGATCGTGTTCTGGGCCGTGTGACTGCAGAAGACATTCTGAAGCCGGGTACCGCGGACATTCTTGTTCCGCGTAACACGCTGCTGCACGAACACTGGTGTGATCTGCTCGAAGCTAACTCTGTTGACTCCGTGAAGGTTCGCTCTGTTGTATCTTGTGACACCGATTTTGGTGTATGTGCGCACTGCTATGGTCGTGACCTGGCGCGTGGCCACATCATCAACAAAGGTGAAGCAGTTGGTGTTATCGCGGCACAGTCCATCGGTGAACCGGGTACACAGCTGACGATGCGTACGTTCCACATCGGTGGTGCGGCATCTCGTGCGGCTGCTGAATCCAGCATCCAGGTGAAAAACAAGGGTAGCATCAAGCTGTCTAATGCCAAGTCGGTTGTTAACTCCGCTGGTAAGCTGGTTGTGACCTCTCGTAACACCGAGCTGAAACTGATCGACGAATTCGGTCGTACCAAAGAAAGCTATAAAGTGCCTTACGGTGCTGTTATGGGCAAAGGTGATGGTGAGCAGGTTGCTGGCGGCGAGACCGTAGCAAACTGGGATCCGCATACCATGCCGGTTATCACTGAAGTGTCTGGTTTCATTCGCTTCACTGACATGGTCGACGGCCAGACGATTACTCGTCAGACCGACGAACTGACCGGTCTGTCTTCCCTGGTGGTTCTGGATTCTGCAGAACGTACCGCCGGTGGTAAAGACCTGCGTCCTGCACTGAAAATCATCGATGCCAAAGGCAACGACGTTCTGATCCCGGGCACTGATATGCCGGCTCAGTACTTCCTGCCAGGTAAAGCGATTGTTCAGTTGGATGATGGCACTCAGATTCACTCTGGTGACGCGCTGGCGCGTATTCCTCAGGAATCCAGTGGTACCAAGGACATCACCGGTGGTCTGCCACGCGTTGCGGATCTGTTCGAAGCTCGTCGTCCGAAAGAGCCGGCAATTCTGGCAGAAATCAGCGGTATCATTTCCTTCGGTAAAGAAACCAAAGGTAAACGCCGTCTGGTGATCTCCCCGATTGATGGCAGCGATGCGTACGAAGAGATGATTCCGAAATGGCGTCAGCTCAACGTGTTCGAAGGTGAGCGCGTAGAACGCGGTGACGTAGTGTCCGATGGCCCAGAAGCGCCACACGACATTCTGCGTCTGCGTGGTGTTCACGCGGTGACTCGTTATATCACTAACGAAGTGCAGGAAGTTTACCGTCTGCAAGGCGTTAAGATTAACGATAAGCACATCGAAGTTATCGTGCGTCAGATGCTGCGTAAAGCAACCATCGCGAATGCAGGCAGCTCCGACTTCCTCGAAGGTGAGCAGGTTGAATACTCCCGCGTTAAGATCGCTAACCGCGATCTGGAAGCGGGTGGCAAAATCAGCGCAACTTATGCGCGTGATCTGCTGGGTATCACCAAAGCGTCCTTGGCTACCGAGTCGTTCATCTCTGCGGCATCGTTCCAGGAGACCACTCGCGTACTGACCGAAGCAGCCGTTGCGGGCAAACGCGATGAACTGCGCGGTCTGAAAGAGAACGTCATCGTGGGTCGTCTGATCCCAGCGGGTACCGGTTACGCGTACCATCAGGACAGGATCCGTCGTCGTGCAGCGGGTGATGCACCTGCCGCACCGCAGGTGACTGCTGAAGATGCGTCTGCCAGCCTGGCAGAACTGCTGAACGCAGGCCTCGGCGGTTCCGACAACGATTAATCGTTGCTGATAACGCTAAATAAAAACCCGCTTCGGCGGGTTTTTTTATGAGCTGAATGAATAACTGATAGTCTTAAACCGCTTTGTAAGCTATATGATACGACTTCGAAAAATGGATAACTTTCATCCCAAACTTTTCAAATAAGACCTCTAATGATTTTTTTGAGTAGATAGTGATATGCCCATTACGTGGAGCGATATACCAGTTATTCATCAATTCATTAATGTGGGAGTCGTTCACAGTGGTGGAGAAAAAGTATTTCCCTGTTTTTTCAGGCATGAGCTTATCAATGAGTGACATTGTTTTTATTGGGTCAGGCGTATGCTCCATCACCTCAAATGACGTGATGAAATCAAACGTGGTTACTGGCATCGTGGCATCATTGTGGAAAGGATCCCATCCGGTCACATCTATTCCTTTTGCTTTAAGCTTATTAACGAGTTGACCGTCACCACAGCCAAAATCCAGCATCTTATACCCGGAAAGTCCTTTGATATTGCTTATGAGCAACTGCGCATTTTTTTCAGACCTGGATTCATTAAAGTTCGGATCGTACTTTATATATTCATCATTGTAGATGTATTGTTGATAGTCAGCGTCTGACCAGTCATCAAATGCGTTGGTGAATATCAGACCGCAGGAATTGCATTTGTGATAATAGATAGCATATCCACTTAAGGGATAATTATATCTGTGAATATTATTGCCATAACATGAGGTATTAAAATCCGTCACACCAAATAAGTGTGCAGTAGACTCACAGATTTTACAGGTTGATTCGTCGACAACATTTTTAATTTTCACATTATTCTCTGCAAATAGAGATAAAGTGAATAATTAGCAAAAACCATGCCAGCTTATAACTATAAATATATCAGATGGATACGATTGAATACTGCTGCAGAGGAAGCTGGATTTCCGCAGTAAAAGATTGTTTTATGCAACGAGCAGGGATGGGTGGGCAATAGCAATATTCATTTAGCCCAGGCCCGATGCCGTATGCCAGCATCGGGCTGTAGCTGAGATCAGTTTACCAGCGGCAGACGGCGGTACAGTTCAATCATATCACCCGCCAGATCCTGAATCACCATTGCGTTCATCAGGTGATCCTGAGAGTGAACGGTAATCAGGTTAACCGGCAGTTTGCCTGTGCCTTCGTCGAGGCCAATCAACTGGGTTTGAATGGTGTGCGCATGTTTTACAAACTCGCGCGACTCATCCATTGACTGCTCCGCTGCAGCAAAATCGCCTTTACGGGCGAGTTGCAGTGCGGTTAATGCAGAACTACGTGCAGCGCCGGCATTCACCAGCAACTCCATAATAATCGTTTCTAAATCTTCCACATCTCACTCCATCAGCTTGAGGGCTTTCTCAAGAACGACATCGCCTTTCATCATGCCGTAATCCATCATATCGATAACCGCGACTTTCTTACCCAGCGGCTCAGCCTGTGCCTGGAGTTTAGCCAGTTCATACTTGACTTGTGGCCCCAGCAGCACGATATCTGCTGCATCGATGTTGTCTTTAAATTCGGCAACAGGGACTGCTTTGATAGTGACTTCGACGCCTTTCTTCTGAGCCGCGTCTTTCATACGTTGAACCAGCATGCTAGTGGACATGCCTGCTGCACAGCATAAAACAATGTTCTTCATAACTCGCCCTCATGGTCCTTGATGCTCCATCTTTATCGCGTGACGCGGCATTCAACAACCGGTTTACGGTGATTGTGTGTAAGCCATCACAAAGATAGCCGCAAAAGAATGAAACCGGTTACAGTTTGAGCCCTGCAGACAAAAAAGCCAGTCGTAGTGGGTCTGTATCAACAATTAAGGATTGCACTGTTCCGCTGCGTACGCTCCTGTTTTTCCCTGTTGTAAACTTCCATTCCGTGTTTTATCGATGGATGGGGCAGGGCGGGAGAGGAAGGAATCGCCACCCTGGTCAACATACCCTGCTGACCCGGACAGCGTAAGGCACATGATTTTCCTCAGCAATGTGTGAAGATCGACTCTGCGAGGCCGGTTCAGCACGTTCTTCTCACACTGACAGGCTTTGCCAGATTATTGCGAGGAGCGCCCCAGCCAGCTGTCCCAATCTTTCCAGACCGGCTGCAAACCGTGTGCGATTAACGCCTGAGCGACCTCTTGCGGACGGCGTTCATCATGCGGCGAAAACTGCTCCAGTTCAGGATGATTGTCGGCATAGCCGCCGGGCTGCGTTTTGGAAAACGCGCTGACGTTATTAATGGCAATGGGGATCACCCGATCGCGAAACGCCGGAGATTCACGGGTCGACAGCGACAGCTCAATGTCCGGCGACAGCAGGCGAAATGCGCAGATGGTTTGTACCAGCTGACGTTCATCCATTAACGATGCAGGTTCAACGCCTCCGGCGCAGGGCCGCAAACGGGGAAACGAGATGGAGTAGCGGCTCTGCCAATAATGCTTCTGCAGCCAGAGCAGATGCTCCGCCACCATATAACAATCCACGCGCCAGCTGTCTGAAAGCCCAATTAGCGCCCCGAGACCGATTTTATCAATCCCCGCTTTGCCCAATCTGTCGGGTGTTTCCAGTCGCCAGATGAAATCCTGCTTGTTGCCTTTCAGATGATGCCGCGCATACATCGCCTCGTGATACGTTTCTTGATAGACCATCACGCCATCGAGCCCAAGCGTTTTCAGTTCGGCATATTCAGCTTGCGACAGGGGCTGAACCTCCATCTGCATTGACGAAAACCGGCGGCGAATATCCGGCAAATGGTGGCGAAAGTAATCCATGCCCACTTTCGTCTGATGCTCACCGGTGACCAACAGCAGATGTTCAAAGCCCATCGCGCGGATCGCCTCGCATTCACGGCCAATTTCCTGTGAATCCAGCGTCTTGCGCTTGATGCGGTTGCTCATTGAAAAGCCGCAGTAGGTGCAGTCATTGGCACAGAGATTCGACAGATACAGTGGAACGTAGAAGCTGACGGTATTGCCAAAACGCTGGCGGGTCAGCTGCTGTGCCCGCTGGGCAAGCGGCTCAAGATACGCATCGGCCGCAGGGGAGAGCAAGGCCATGAAATGGTCTCGGGTGAGTTGACGAGCGGCGAGGGCGCGCTCCACGTCCGCCGCCGTTTTACTGTGTATTTTCAGTCGGATGTCATCCCAGTCGAGCTGTCGCCAGCGTTCAGTGAAGGTTGTCATCACAACGCCTCCAGAAAACCGGTCAGCGGGCTGGTGGCCTGAGCCTGCCTGCTTTTTGCACCAGGCCCTGCCTCACGCGCCAATACGCCTGCTTCTACCGCAAGGCGAAAGGCGGTGGCCATCTGAACGGGAAAATCTGCCACTGCAATCGCTGTATTGACCAGCACGGCATCGGCCCCCATTTCCAGCGCCTGCGCGGCATGGCTCGGCACGCCAATCCCCGCATCCACAACCACCGGAACCGTTGCTTGCGCAATAATGATTTCCAGCATCGCCCGGGTTTCCAGTCCTTGATTCGAACCAATCGGCGCGCCCAGCGGCATCACCGCCGCGCAGCCGACGTCCTCAAGTCGTTTGCACAGGACCGGATCGGCACCGCAGTAAGGCAGGACCACAAACCCTTCTTTCACCAGTATTTCCGCTGCCTTCAGCGTTTCGATCGGATCCGGCAACAGCCAGCGGGCATCAGGATGAATTTCCAGTTTGAGCCAGTTCGTGCCCAGTGCCTCACGCGCCAGCCGTGCAGCAAACACGGCTTCTTCCGCCGTTTTGGCTCCGGACGTATTCGGCAAAAGTGAAACACCAGCCTCCAGCAGCGGCTGGAGAATGGCATCGTTGTGATGACGCAGGTCGACGCGCTTCATCGCCAGCGTGACCAGTTGGCTGCCAGAGGCCCGAATGGCATTGAGCATCAGCTCAGACGACGCAAATTTCCCGGTGCCGGTGAACAGGTGTGATTCAAAGGTTTTATCGGCAATACGCAACATGTCAGCCTCCGGCGATGACCTGAAAAAGCAGGAGCGCATCGCCTTCCTGCAACGAATGTTCCTCCCATTGGGCGCGCGGTAAAATCTGCTGGTTGAGCGCCAGCGCGACGTCGGGTTTATCCCGGTCAAGCTGTGCCAGCAGCGCCGCCACGTGCAGCCCGGCTTCACATTTCACGCGCTCATCGTTAACGAAAATGTGCATCAGCGCCTCCGCATACCGGGCAATCTATTGAGCGCGTTCGGGTCAGCGATCGCCAGTTGCCGGAACGCGCATCGAACAGACGCAGAACGTCCTGCGCCGTTCCCATTCCGCACAACAGTTTGATGGCTTCTAACGCCTGCAACGTGCCCATCACGCCGACAACCGGCCCGACGATCCCGGCGGTGCGGCAGTTGCGTTCGGGTTCCAGTTCATCGGGCCACAGGCAGCGATAACAGCCATGCGTCAGCGGCGGGGCGACGACCATCAACTGTCCGCCAAAGCCGACGGCGCTAGCGGTGATCAGCGGTGTGCCGTGTGCGACGCAGGCGGCGTTGATCGTCTGGCGACTTGCCATCGTATCGGTACAGTCGAGCACCACATCGGCCTGTTGAACCTGCTGGTGGAGTGGCTGCGCGCAGAGGCGCTGATTCAGCGCGATAAGCGTAATATCCGGGTTGAGTTGCGAAAGCCGCCGTTGGGTAGCTTCTGATTTGGGTTGGTCTATATCTGCCGACGTAAACAGGATTTGTCGCTGCAAATTACTGATATGAACGTGGTCATCATCGGCCAGCACCAGCGTGCCGATGCCCGCTCCGGCCAGATACAGCGCTGCCGGTGAGCCCAGACCGCCGAGGCCAACAATCAGTACCCGACTGGCGAGCAGCTTCTGCTGCCCTTCAATTGCGATGTCGTCGAGCAAGATCTGGCGACTGTAGCGCATAAACTGATGGTCATTCATCGCCCGCTCCCGCCATTTCCAGCAGTTGCGCGGTGGCCAGCTGCCAGTCCTGCGCTTGAGTAATGGCGCTGACGACCGCAATACTGCCGACGCCGGTGGCCAGCACTGACGGGGCGCGTTCGAGGCTAATGCCACCAATCGCCACCGTCGGGTAATCGTTCAACCGCGCGATATGTCCAGCCAGCTGCGCCAGCCCTTGCGGGGCTGACGGCATCTGCTTGGTTTGTGTCGGAAAAACATGGCCAAGCGCGATGTACGACGGTTTCACCGCCAGCGCTACGTCAATTTCCATATCGTCATGCGTCGACACGCCGAGCCGCAGGCCTGCGTCACGGATAGCATCCAGGTCGGTTACGGCCAAATCTTCCTGACCGAGATGCACCCCGTAGGCCCGATGTTTGACTGCCAGCCGCCAGTAATCATTGATAAACAGCCGGGCGCGATAGCGGTGGCCCAGCGCAATCGCGGCGATTACGTCCGCTTCCACCTCGTCATCGGTTTTGTCTTTAATGCGCAGCTGGAGCGTGCGCACGCCGACGTTCAGCAAACGCGCAACCCACTCCACGCTGTCGACAACCGGATACAGGCCCAGGCGCTGCGGCACCGTAGGGAAATCAGGCTGAATCATCAGGCTTCCTCCTTGCGCAGATAGATTTCGCCACCTTTGGCGCGGAAGTTTTCTGACATATCCGCCATACCCACTTCGATGGTCTGCGCCGCCGCGTAGTCGCGTACTTCCTGGGAGATTTTCATCGAGCAAAACTTCGGCCCGCACATTGAGCAGAAGTGTGCCACTTTGCCGGACTCCTGCGGCAGGGTTTCGTCGTGATAAGCGCGAGCGGTGAACGGATCGAGCGCCAGGTTGAACTGGTCTTCCCAGCGGAATTCAAAGCGCGCTTTTGACATGGCGTTATCGCGGATTTGCGCGCCCGGATGACCCTTCGCCAGGTCAGCCGCGTGGGCGGCAATTTTGTAGGTGATAAGCCCTTGTTTAACGTCTTCTTTATTCGGTAAACCGAGATGCTCTTTTGGCGTGACGTAGCACAGCATCGCGCAGCCGAACCAGCCAATCATCGCCGCGCCGATTCCGGAGGTGAAATGGTCGTAGCCCGGTGCGATATCGGTGGTTAACGGCCCCAGGGTGTAGAACGGCGCTTCGTGGCAGTGTTCCAGCTCTTCGGTCATGTTGCGGCGGATCATCTGCATTGGCACGTGCCCCGGGCCTTCAATCATCACCTGCACGTCGTATTCCCAGGCGATTTTG
Organism: Scandinavium hiltneri; assembly: GCF_024764835.1. GTDB lineage: Bacteria > Pseudomonadota > Gammaproteobacteria > Enterobacterales > Enterobacteriaceae > Scandinavium > Scandinavium hiltneri. Next base: position 23,806 of record NZ_JALIGE010000063.1, read on the forward strand.
GTCAGTTCGCCAAGAGTGTGCAGTTCGGCAAACTGTGCTTCGTCGTTGGCATCCTGAATGGAGCCAGGCCGCAGGCCGTCGCCCAGCGAGAGGGACACATCGTACGCGGCGCAGATTTCGCAAATCTCGCGGAAATGCTGATACAGGAAGTTTTCCTGATGGTGCGACAGACACCATTTCGCCATGATCGAGCCGCCGCGGGAAACGATGCCGGTCAGGCGTTTGGCGGTCATTGGCACGTAACGTAGCAGCACGCCCGCGTGAATGGTGAAGTAATCCACACCCTGTTCCGCCTGCTCGAGCAGCGTGTCGCGGTATGCTTCCCACGTCAGATCTTCGGCAATGCCGTTCACTTTCTCCAGCGCCTGATAAATCGGCACCGTGCCAATCGGCACCGGGCTGTTGCGCAGGATCCACTCGCGGGTTTCGTGAATGTAGCGCCCGGTGGATAAATCCATCACCGTGTCTGCGCCCCAGCGCGTCGACCATACCAGTTTTTCCACTTCTTCTTCGATGGACGACGTGACCGCCGAGTTGCCGATATTAGCGTTAACCTTCACCAGGAAATTGCGGCCGATGATCATCGGTTCAGATTCCGGATGATTGATGTTGGCTGGAATGATGGCGCGACCGGCGGCGACTTCATCGCGTACAAATTCAGGGGTGATGTTTTCTGGCAGCCGCGCGCCAAAACCTTCGCCCGGATGCTGGTGGCGTAACACTTCGCCACGAATGCGCTCGCGGCCCATGTTTTCACGAATGGCGATGAACTCCATTTCAGGGGTGACGATGCCCTGACGGGCGTAGTGCAGCTGGGTCACGCATTTTCCCGCGACGGCGCGTTTGGGCGTCAGCAGGTCGGTGAACCGCAGTTCGTCAAGGCCATCGTCGGCCAGACGTTGTTTGGTGTAAGCGGAGCTGCGTTCGTCCAGCGGTTCGCTGTCATGACGCGCGTCAATCCATGGCTGGCGCACTTTGGCCAGGCCCTGCTGCACGTTGATAGCAATATCCGGATCGCCATACGGGCCGGAAGTGTCATACACCGGCACGGCTTCGTTTTGTTCGAACTGGGGGTTGTCTTTGGCGCCGCCAAGCAGCGTTGGGCTGAGCTGAATTTCACGCATCGGCACGCGAATATTGTCGCGAGAGCCGTGGAGATAAATTCTTTTTGAATTGGGGAAAGCCGTACCTTCGAGGGTATCGATAAAGTGTTGGGCGTGTGCACGCTGTTCGCGGCGGGATAGTTTGGCAGTAGACATAGCGCATTCCAGTGTATGAAGGAAATGGCTTGTCAGACGACGGATGAATCAAGAGATTACGCGCGGCAGTAGGCGACGTAAAAATGTGTGACTCTTGTTCCCTTCGCAGGTACTAACCTGATCAGGTTCCGCGGATCCCGAATTAACGGTCTCAGCCCAAATGGGCACTCCGACAAGATAAAACCCCGCCAGCGGCGAGGTGAAGAATGTAAATTACTCGTTAACGCTTAAGAACTCAAGCAGGACGCGCAATCTGATTTTCATCGTTCGCGCTGCCGTTTAGCTTGTTATCCAGTGCCAGCGCAATCAGGCTGTCTTCCAGCGTAAAGCGGGCGGCGAGGGCTTCACCGAGACCAGATAACACCCCTTGAAACTCCATGCAATTGTCGTCATCAATGGCGGTTTCCAGACTGGAATCATACATTTCCATTATTTGCTGGGTGTTGCCTTCGAGTTGCGGATAGAGCTTTGTTGCCGCCAAAAGTGGGTTTTCACCTTTCAATTCGCCGACAATGCGTTCATAAATACTGAAATGGCCGGCGGAGAGATAATCCACCAGGCGCTGACAAAAATCGTCCAGTGCTTTCTCGTTCAGACGCATATACGATCCTTTGCCAGGCTTAATGCCAACCAGATTGTAATAGGCGACGAGCAATTGTTTACGCACCTGGAGCCATTGATCGACAAGTTGGTGGCTGCCGCCGACGCGCTCTGTCAGGCTTTCTAACTGGTTTAGCATGATGGACTCCGCATGTGAAAGAGCAAAACCGGCTTACCCAAAAATGTAAAAGCACTGTTAACAAAGTGCCAGTGAAGCGAAGGTAGTGCAATAGATATGGATCGTATAATTGAAAAATTAGATCGCGGCTGGTGGATAGTCAGTCACGAACAGAAATTATGGCTACCTGGCGGCGAGTTGCCGCATGGCGAGGCGGAAAAATTCGATCTTGTCGGCCTGAATGCGATGCCTGTCGGGGAATGGCAGGGCGAACCCGTGTGGCTGATTCAGCAGGCGCGACGCCAGGATATGGGCACGGTTCGTCAGGTGCTGGATCAGGATGTGGGGTTGTTCCAGCTTGCCGGGCGTGGCGTTCAGCTGACGGAATTTTATCGCTCCCATAAATTCTGCGGATACTGCGGGCACACTATGCACCCGAGCAAAACCGAATGGGCGATGCTGTGCAGTCACTGCCGCGAGCGTTATTACCCGCAGATTGCACCGTGCATTATTGTGGCTATCCGCCGCGACGATTCGATTTTGCTGGCCCAGCACACGCGCCATCGCAACGGCGTGCACACGGTGCTGGCCGGGTTTGTCGAAGTCGGGGAAACCCTCGAACAAGCGGTGGCGCGCGAAGTGATGGAAGAGAGCAGCATCCGCGTTAAAAATCTTCGCTATGTGACCTCGCAACCGTGGCCGTTCCCGCAGTCGCTGATGACGGCTTATATGGCTGATTACGACAGCGGCGATATTGTTATCGACTCGAAAGAGCTGATTGAAGCCAACTGGTATCGCTATGACAACCTGCCGCTGTTGCCCCCGCCGGGCACCGTGGCGCGCCGTTTGATTGAAGATACGGTGGCGATGTGTCGGGCAGACTATGAGTGATGGTACACTTCCCGCATGACGCATAAAGGAACTGCAAACATGACCGAACTGAAGAACGATCGTTATCTGCGTGCGCTGCTGCGCCAGCCTGTTGATATCACCCCTGTCTGGATGATGAGACAAGCGGGCCGCTATTTGCCGGAGTACAAAGCCACGCGTGCCGAAGCGGGCGATTTTATGTCGCTGTGCAAGAATGCGGAGCTGGCCTGCGAAGTGACGTTGCAGCCACTGCGCCGTTTCCCGCTGGACGCGGCGATCCTCTTTTCGGACATTCTGACCATTCCTGATGCGATGGGGCTGGGCCTGTATTTTGAAACCGGTGAAGGCCCGCGTTTTACATCCCCACTGAAAACCAAAGCTGATATCGAAAAGTTGCCAGTGCCGGACCCAGAACAGGAGCTGGGCTACGTGATGAACGCGGTGCGGACCATTCGTCGTGAACTGAAGGGCGAAGTGCCGCTGATTGGTTTCTCCGGCAGCCCGTGGACGCTGGCTACTTACATGGTTGAAGGTGGCAGCAGTAAAGCGTTTACCGTTATCAAGAAGATGATGTATGCCGATCCGCAGGCGCTGCATTTGCTGCTCGATAAGTTGGCGAAAAGCGTCACGCTTTATCTGAACGCGCAAATCAAAGCCGGGGCGCAATCGGTGATGATTTTCGACACCTGGGGCGGCGTGCTGACCGGGCGTGACTATCAGCAGTTCTCCCTCTACTACATGCACAAAATTATTGATGGCCTGTTACGTGAAAACGAAGGCCGTCGCGTGCCGGTAACGCTGTTTACCAAAGGTGGTGGGCAGTGGCTGGAAGCGATGGCAGAAACCGGCTGCGATGCACTGGGCCTCGACTGGACCACGGATATTGCCGATGCGCGTCGTCGCGTGGGGCATAAAGTTGCGCTGCAGGGCAACATGGACCCGTCGATGCTGTACGCGCAGCCTGCACGCATCGAAGAAGAAGTGGCGACCATTCTGGCTGGATTTGGCGAGGGAGAAGGGCACGTGTTTAACCTTGGCCACGGCATCCATCAGGATGTTCCACCGGAACACGCGGGGGCATTCGTTGATGCCGTACACCGTCTGTCGCCGCAGTATCATCGCTAAGGACGAACCATGGATCTGGCGGATCTTCGTGAACAACAGCGGGCGTTAGCGTCGTCCGTGACCCGCGAGGATCGTTTTTCTGAAGATCCTCCGAGGCTCATCGGCGGTGCTGATGTGGGATTCGAGCAGGGTGGCGAGATAACCCGCGCGGCCATCGTCCTGTTGACCTATCCGGGCCTCGAATTAGTGGAATACCAGATAGCGCGTATTCCTACCACCATGCCTTACATCCCCGGCTTCCTGTCATTCCGTGAATATCCCGCGCTGCTGGCGGCGTGGGAGCAGCTTTCCCGTAAACCCGACCTACTGTTTGTCGATGGACACGGCATTTCCCATCCGCGGCGTTTGGGTGTCGCCAGCCACTTTGGTTTACTGGTGGATGTTCCAACGATTGGCGTGGCGAAGAAACGTCTGTGCGGCAAGTTCGAACCGCTGTCTGCCGAACCGGGCGCCCTGGCACCCCTAATGGATAAACAGGAACAACTGGGTTGGGTCTGGCGCAGCAAAGCGCGCTGTAATCCGCTGTTTATCGCCACCGGGCATCGCGTCAACCAGGACAGCGCTCTGGGGTGGGTTCAGCGCTGTACGCAGGGCTATCGTTTACCGGAACCCACCCGCTGGGCCGATGCGGTTGCCTCCGGAAGGCCCGCCTTCCTGCGTTGGCAAGCAATTCAGCCCTGATTCAGGTAAACTGCCGCTAATTAACGCATTCGAGAGCTCATCATGTTACAAAACCCGATTCATCTGCGCCTTGAGAAGCTGGAAAGCTGGCAGCATGTGACCTTCATGGCTTGCCTGTGCGAGCGCATGTATCCGAACTACGCCATGTTCTGTCAGCAGACTGAATTTGCCGATGGGCAGATTTATCGTCGTATTCTCGATCTTATCTGGGAAACCCTGACCGTGAAGGACGCCAAGGTAAACTTCGACAGTCAGCTCGAAAAGCTGGAAGAAGCGATCCCGGTTGCGGATGATTTCGACATGTACGGTGTGTACCCGGCGATTGATGCCTGCGTGGCATTGAGTGAGCTGGTGCATTCGCGTCTGAGTGGTGAAACCCTCGAGCACGCCATTGAAGTCAGCAAGTCTTCTATCACGACCGTTGCGATGCTTGAAATGACCCAGGCCGGTCGCGAAATGACGGATGAAGAGCTGAAAGAAAACCCAGCAGTTGAGCAGGAATGGGACATCCAGTGGGAAATTTTCAGGCTTCTGGCCGAGTGCGAAGAACGCGATCTTGAATTGATAAAAGGGCTGCGCGCAGACCTCCGTGAGGCTGGTGAGAGTAATATCGGGATAAATTTTAATCAATGAAGCCACAAAACGTGACATTCAGTCCGAATTGTCGTGCCTGAAGGCTTCACATCTGCCCCCCGTCTGGTCTACATTTGGAAGGCGAAAAAAAGTGGCTATCGGTGCGTGTATGCAGGAGAGTGCTTTTTTGGCATTTCCGTCGCACTCGATGCTTAGCAAGCGATAAACACATTGTAAGGATAACATATGAACAAGACTCAACTGATTGATGTAATTGCGGACAAGGCTGACCTGTCAAAAGCACAGGCTAAATCTGCCCTGGAATCTACTCTGGCTGCAATTACTGAGTCTCTGAAAGAAGGTGATGCTGTACAACTGGTTGGTTTCGGTACCTTCAAAGTGAACCACCGCGCTGAGCGTACTGGCCGCAACCCGCAGACCGGTAACGAAATCAAAATCGCCGCAGCTAACGTGCCGGCATTTGTTTCTGGTAAAGCACTGAAAGACGCAGTTAAGTAAGACTGCGTGCCGGTGAACAGTTTAAACGAAGGGGCGGTTTCGCCCCTTTTGTCCATCTGGCGTCGCTCGCTGACGCTGGCTGGCGCGTTGCTGCTGTCTGCCTGTAGCCACAATTCGTCTCTGCCGCCATTTACTGCCAGCGGTTATGCAGACAACCAAGGCGCAGTGCGCATCTGGCGTAAAGATTCCGACAATGAAACCCATATGCTCGCGGCATTCAGCCCGTGGCGCAGCGGGAACACCTCAACCAGTGAATACCGCTGGCAGGGCGATACGCTCTCTCTGATTGAACTCAACATCTACGGCAAGCCGTCGGAACACATTCGTGTGCGTTTTGATGACCACGGCGATCTGAGCTTTATGCAGCGGGAAGTCGACGGGCAGAAGCAGCAGCTTTCAAACGACCAGATTGCGTTATATCGCTACCAGGCGCAGCAAATCCGGCAGACCAGCGATGCACTGCGTCAGGGCCGTGTGGTACTGCGTCAGGGACACTGGCATGCAAATCACACCGTGACGACTTGCGAAGGGCAGACGATCAAGACTGATTTAGAAGCGCATGCAATAAGTCACATCGAACGACGCCAGAGTCATTCCTCGGTGGAAGTGAGTGTAGCGTGGCTAGAAGCGCCGGAAGGTTCGCAGCTGTTGCTGGTGGCGAATGAAGATTTCTGCACCTGGCAGCCGACGGAAAAGAGTTTCTAAGAAGAATTGCCCTCTCCACGCGGGAAAGGGCGAATGATCAGGATTACTTACCTTGCTCACGCGCAATTGCGCGGTAACCAATATCTTTCCGGCTGAAGCTGCCTTCCCAGTGAATATCCTGCATTAACTGGTACGCACGTTTCTGCGCGTCGGCCACGGTTTCGCCCAGCGCCGTGACGCAAAGGACGCGACCGCCGTTGGTCACTACGCGATCGTCATTCGAAAGCTGGGTTCCCGCCTGGAACACTTTCCCACCTTCAACTTCTTCCAGCGGCAGACCGTGAATTTCGTCGCCGTTGCGATAGTTGCCCGGATATCCACCTGCGGCCATCACCACACCAAGCGAAGCGCGTGGATCCCAGCGGGAGGTTTTCTCATCCAGCTTGCCAGCGCAGGCCGCGAGGCACAATTCAACCAGGTCAGACTGCAGGCGCAGCATAATAGGCTGTGTTTCCGGGTCACCAAAACGGCAGTTGAACTCGATAACCTTCGGATTGCCTTCTTTATCAATCATCAGTCCGGCATACAGGAAACCGGTATAGATGTTGCCTTCCGCCGCCATGCCGCGCACGGTTGGCCAGATAACGCGATCCATGGTGCGCTGATGAACGTCGTCGGTCACCACGGGTGCTGGAGAATACGCCCCCATGCCGCCGGTATTTGGTCCGGTATCGCCATCGCCTACGCGTTTATGATCCTGGCTGGTGGCCATTGGCAGTACATTCTCGCCATCGACCATCACGATAAAGCTGGCTTCTTCACCATCGAGAAACTCTTCGATTACGATCCGATGGCCCGCATCGCCAAATGCATTACCCGCCAGCATGTCGTGGACCGCAGCTTCGGCCTCTTCCAGCGTCATTGCGACAATAACGCCTTTACCCGCGGCCAGGCCATCTGCTTTGATGACAATCGGCGCGCCTTTCTCGCGCAGATAAACCAGCGCGGGTTCAACCTCGGTAAAGTTCTGGTATTCGGCGGTAGGGATTTTATGGCGTGCCAGGAAATCTTTGGTGAACGCTTTGGAACCTTCCAGCTGTGCTGCAGCCTGCGTTGGGCCAAAAATGGTCAGGCCCGCATTGCGGAACGTATCCACCACGCCAAGCACCAGCGGCGTTTCCGGACCCACGATAGTCAGGCCAATCTGTTCACTCAGGGCGAAGTCCAGCAGCGCCGGAATATCGGTGGCGCTAATCGCCACGTTTTGCAGCGTCGGCTCAAGTGCAGTGCCCGCATTGCCCGGTGCTACGAATACGGTATCAACCAGCGGCGATTGTGCTGCTTTCCAGGCCAGCGCATGCTCGCGCCCGCCGTTACCAATCACTAAAACTTTCATCGTCTGCTCCAGGAATTAATGGCGGAAGTGGCGCATGTCAGTGAAGATCATCGCGATGCCGTGTTCATCAGCGGCGGCAATGACTTCTTCATCACGAATAGAACCACCTGGCTGGATTACGCAGGTCACACCCACCGAGGCAGCAGCATCAATCCCATCGCGGAACGGGAAGAAGGCATCGGACGCCATCGCGGAGCCTTTTACTTCCAGGTCTTCATCGGCAGCTTTAATTCCGGCAATTTTCGCGGAGTACACGCGGCTCATCTGACCGGCGCCTATACCAATGGTCATGTTCTCTTTGGCATAAACGATGGCGTTAGATTTAACGAACTTGGCCACTTTCCAGCAGAACAGCGCGTCACGCAGCTCCTGTTCGCTCGGCTGGCGTTTGCTGACCACGCGCAGTTCACCAGCTGTCACCATACCCAAATCGCGGTCCTGAACCAGAAGGCCACCGTTAACACGTTTGAAATCGAGACCCGCCAGGCGGGTATCCCACTGGCCGCAGGTCAGCACGCGGACGTTTTGTTTCGCCGCGGTGATGTTCAGCGCTTCTTCAGACGCAGATGGCGCAATGATCACTTCCACAAACTGGCGGGAGATGATGGCTTGTGCTGTTTCGGCATCCAGTTCGCGGTTAAAGGCAATAATGCCGCCGAACGCAGAAGTCGGGTCGGTTTTGTACGCACGATCGTATGCATCCAGAATGGAGTCGCTAACCGCTACACCGCATGGGTTGGCGTGCTTGACGATCACGCAGGCCGGTTCGCTGAATTCCTTCACACATTCCAGGGCGGCATCGGTATCGGCGATGTTGTTATAGGAAAGCGCTTTGCCCTGCACCTGTTGTGCGGTAGCGACGGACGCTTCCTTTATTTCTTCTTCTATATAGAAGGCTGCCTGTTGATGGCTGTTTTCACCGTAGCGCATATCCTGCTTCTTAATGAAGTTCAGGTTCAGAGTACGCGGGAAGCGACCGGCTGGTTGTGTGGTTTCACCGTGATAGGCCGGGACCAGGCTGCCGAAGTAGTTGGCAATCATGCTGTCGTAGGCTGCGGTGTGCTCGAAGGCTTTAATGGCGAGATCGAAACGAGTTTCGATAGAGAGGGAGCCTTCCTGAGCATCCATCTCACTAATAATAGAAGCGTAGTCGCTGCTCTTTACTACGATCGCGACATCTTTATGGTTCTTGGCAGCGGAGCGAACCATCGTTGGGCCACCAATATCGATATTCTCAACCGCATCTGCCAGAGAGCAGCCTTCACGGGCAACGGTCTGGGCGAACGGATAAAGGTTAACGACAACCATATCGATCGGCGCGATCCCGTGCGTTTCCATAATGGAATCATCCTGACCGCGACGGCCGAGGATCCCACCGTGTACTTTCGGGTGCAGCGTCTTAACGCGTCCGTCCATCATTTCAGGGAAACCGGTGTAATCGGAAACTTCGGTAACCGGCAAACCTTCATCTGCTAACAGGCGAGCGGTTCCGCCGGTAGACAGCAGCTCCACACCACGTGCGGAAAGTGCCTGTGCGAATTCGACGATACCGGCTTTATCAGAAACGCTGAGTAAAGCGCGGCGGACTGGACGACGTTGTTGCATGGTAAATCCCCTGGATTTGACGATTACAGAGAGCGTTAGCTGAATTTTTACCGAAAAACTCAGCTAACGCCCCTCACGGGGCATCCTTGTTTTAGCGCGGGCATTGTAACGAAAACGTTTGCGCAACGCTCGCGAATTTTTGGGTTTTCTCACGTTTGTGGATAACTCTGTGTGTAAATGGGTATAAGGCGGGGTTTTGCTGTGGAATGCAGCAGTCAGTCATTTTTCTGTCATTTAGGTGTTGCGGTACCATCAGAACTCCCTATAATGCGCCTCCATCGACACGGAACATGCGAACAACTTCACAGTGTACCGGCGGCGATGAGAGTTAAAAATCCTGAAATTAAGGGTTGACTCTGAAAGAGGAAAGCGTAATATACGCCACCTCGAGTTAGCAAGCGAAAGCGCGTAACTCACTGCT
>NZ_JALIGE010000062.1:0-14724 GCF_024764835.1 Scandinavium hiltneri
ATTATATCGTTGGGTATTACAGCGCGCTCAGGCCGCATGAATATAACGGCGGGTTACCCCCCAACGAATCGGAAAATCGATACTGGAAAAACTCTAAAGTGGTGGCCAGTTTTTGTTGACCACTACAAACCGTGATAACGGCGGTTACCGTAGCGCTGTATGCACTTGTAACAGGCAGTTTGACACTGAGCGGGATGATCCTTCTTAAGAAAATCTACCATTGGCCAGACGCACTTATCTTCCAGAATTTCATGCAATAATGTGACTATCAAGGGCGGGCCCCCAACGACGGCTGGCTCGGCAAGTCGTCTGCATAATCCTGAACCGTTAATCAATGCGTCTGCGATTTGCAATATAGGTTTCTCATGATGGAGTCGAGGTTCAAGCGTTTCGAATTCATCTGGTGAAACATCCAGATAGAGCGCGGCCTTATGCGTCAATATCTGGGTTGCGCTGATAGCCGCCGCGCGCGTAGGCAAATTCATGAATTCACCGTATCTGGAGATCATATTCAGATTAAGGCGATCATCAAAATGCATTAATTCCAGGTGGAGCGACTCAGTCTCTTTGCTTGATACAAGTCCAAAGTTATGCTCCTCTCCAGTACACCGCCATCTAAAGTTATTGCGTAATCCAGCCCAGTTTGAATCAATCGCTTGGTGCCCTTTAATTGGTAAGGAGTAGGTAGACAAAGGAATCGGAGCCTTTTGGTCCGTAGCTAGATTAACGGTAAATCTTTCACCTTCCTTGTCCCCATTTACCGGCCCATCGTTAAGACGCAAAATAGTGACGCCACCACGTCGAACGTTAAAAGAACCGCAATCTTCCGGAATATCTTTATGCAATACGGTTGCCGTAGTTTTTAACGACATACGAGTAAAGCAGTCCATTTCATCTTTTGGTTCAAAATCCGTACGGAAAGCGGCAGGCGTGATATAAATTTCGAATTCATCTGGGCCGATAGGCGTGTCGCAATCCTCACAATTAATGTTGTTAGCCGGCTGATCTTTTTCAAGTTTAGCGGAACCACATGACTGGCAAATTGCAACATAGTGACTCGATTCTTTCCAAGAACATACCGTTGAGAGGTCTGAAACACGGTTGTCTCGGACTACTGGTTCTCGGTAGTTACCGGTAAAACCTATCACTTGGTGCTTCTTTTTATCCTTGATCAATACCGAGCCGGGGGCATACTCAAAAACCGCAAGATCAAGATCGCGATCCATTGTTGACCATTCGTATTCCGTCTGACCATTTGCCCCTTTTGTTTTGCGCAATCCCAGATAAAGATTTCGTACTCGAGTCGGCATTCCATACATCGGCAACAGACCTCGCTCGGCCAGAAAACGAGCAAGTCCCGTATTGTCGTCAGGCGCATGAGGTCTTAGTTTTTCGATTTCTTCAATTATTTTTTCGGTATTAATTGTGGAGTAAAGACGTCGGCGCTGATCAGGGTCAAATGTTGCTGCTTCAATAAAGCGTTCTCGTATGTTCTGATTCGCTTCCAGCGCGCGATACAAAAATTTGGCCCAGTCAGCTTCATTATCATGATAGTAATCATGTGTTGAAATATACTCACCATGTACATCTGGCGGAACGAGCTTATCTCCAGGATATATCGTTTTGTTTTTTTGGCATTCTTCACGTATATCGTTAAACGCGCTCTTAAGCCAGATTTTCCGCAAAAGTCTTTGTGGAATTGCATCATGATCGACTGCAAGGAAGGGCGGAGGCGGAGGATCGCCGGTGATCGCATGCGGATGAGCAAAGTAATAGGCATCGTGAGTTCGCCCACGACAGAATGTGATCACAAAAGAAAACGCCTGGCCACGTCGTCCCGCGCGACCGACTCGCTGTTGGTAATTAAATCGCTGGGGCGGCATGTTGGCCTGATATACTGACTGAAGTGAACCAATATCAATCCCGACTTCCATCGTCGTGGTGACGGCAAGCATATCGATTTCAGCATCTAGTTTTTCAAGCTCGCTCATCTCATCAACGAAAATCCCTTTGAATTTTCGTAATCTATCCGAGAAATCATCCGTTTGTCCCGTCAACTCTTCGACGTTCAACCGGAAGCGTTTAACTCCATCCCGTTCGCCTCGCACTATACGTTTGCCAAGAAAATTGTCTTCCCATAACTTTTCAACGACATCTTTGGGTTTGGTATCAAGCAGTTTCGCGCAACGAGTACAACGCTTAAATCCTAAGTGTAAGTGGATCCGCTCACAGTTGGTGCATTGCCAATAAGGATCGCCTGGTTTGGCTACCTTGAGATATAATTTACCGATATTGAATAAACCACCTGAATGTTCTCGGGTAGAAAACTTACTTAAGATTTGCGTCAAATTATCCAGATAATTATCTTCGCCAAATACCGCTTTAGCTATAAACTTTATCTTTTCTTTGGTAACGTTTTTTCCTTCATTCCATTCAATAGCATGTTCGGGATCAAAATATTTATTTTCTTTGACGCGATAAACGCCAGCAAATACTCTTAACCAAGCATCGAGCTCGGTCGCATCCTCTTTATCTGAAATGCATGGATACGCTAACCCCGTCTCTTCCAACGCGAAGAAAGTATTTGCAAAAATGACATCATCAACTAATTCAGACTGAGTATCAAATATCTTCTTTTTAAGATCTAATCGAGCTGATAAAGAAAGTTTTTCATGATATTTAACGACATTTTTATCTTTTACAAAATTGGTATACCAGATGTCACTGCCATCCCCATCAGTACTTGGGCGATATTTGTAAGGCGATATTCCCAGCCCGGCCAGTTCAGAGGATACTTTTCCGATGGAATCACCTTCTGGTTCTAGCAATTTATCGATTTTTACCCGCCTGTACTTGCATAGGTCAGCAATGCCCGCTTGGCTTTGTTTAAGTTCATGTAATCGAAGATACTCATTCATGTCTTTAACTTGTAAGGCTAAATCCATTTTTTCATCAATAATATCTTCAGAAATATACCCGCTTTCGGCCTCTCGGATCATCTCTCTGGCGGCTGCGACCAAAATTTCCCTGCGCAGATCACGCAAATGCAATCGTTCGATTTCCAGCGCCATAGATGCCGCATCCTGTCGGCTATCGGAAAAAACAATGCTCTTGGCTTCTGCACCGATCGCATGCAGCAACTCAAATAACTCTGTCGCCACGAGCTGGGATGACTTAGTCACACCAGTACGAAATGCGCGAATGGGGGTTCTGGAACGATTGCTGGCAGGTCGACTGGAATAATCAATACCGCAGTTCGGGCAACAAAAAGGCTGTGCGGAAGGTTTTATCGATGGTTCGCCTTTTTTACTCGGGGTAGGTCTCTGGAAATAAAGATATCCTCGAATCAAATCCATATTCGTCGCCGATGCGTCTTGTCCAACAGTCACAATTCCGGTAATGGGGTTAAGCACCGCCTTTTCCCATACATCCCAACCTTTTTCGCTGCATACTGGTTTTTCATCAACTTTATCGACAGGCCAGAAAACCGCAAACTCATCCAGCGACATATCATCGTAATATTCAGCGCCGGGCCGTTCCGGAAGATTTTCCAGATTGGTCGCTGATGGCAGTAGTTCTACCGTCGAGCCTTCATTTTGTCCCTTCTGACCGCCCAGCAACAAGTCGCCGCATGCTTCACAATACAGCATCTCGAACAAACGGCGACCACGTTGTCCGCCTGATGTTGATGGTGCATGCGACAGGCCTCGCTCCAAGCAAAAATCGGCGAATTTCGCCTTTTTTTCTCCCGGAGATACGGAAGCAAAGAAACCCTCAATATTTCTGACGAATGTATGAACGCGAAAGGCTGGCGTAGCATTCGCTGGCTTCTCGCAATTAATCCCGGACTCCGGTAGCGCACGCACCAGCATTAATCCACGTAATGCCAATTCCGACTCATCCGGCTTACCCGAATCTTCCTTTAAAAAGATTTTATCGATAATAAGCCCTGGAGGCATCGCACGCGGCATTTCGCCATCTTTTTCAATACAGGCGTTCGTCAATAGTGCGGCGGCGGTTTCTGCAGCTTGTTTTATGCCATGCATGATATTTTGCTCTTTTACGCCAAGAGCAAGGAAGACATCGAGTAACGCCTGATGCAGAGCGTCCGTCATATTCAGATTGCGGACTACATTACCCTGTTCTGCAAGGGCAGCGCGCATTAATGCGGCAAAAGGCTGTAAGGAGATTTTTCCTTCTGGCTTCAACGGGATAAAAGGCTTTCCCTGAATAACACAGTCACGCCAGAAATCCGGCTTATCGCTGCCGGGATCCAATGCATCGCGACAAGTGCCAAAGGGTGCAAAGAGATCCCTAAGGTATTTCCGAGATTGCTCTCCATTCACGCCATCCATCGGCAGCGATGCGGAAGATGCCAGTAAACGCAATTTGTAGCGATGTTTCGGGTTGTCCAATCCAAGCTTAATAATCAATGACTTAATCAACATCGCAGTTTCCGTGCCAGCGGAACCGCGCATTAAGTGCAATTCGTCGAATACCAGATAGAAGTACGCGTCGTCATTGTTCATCAGCCAGTCGCGCGTAACGATAAAAATATCGTCTTCGACTTCGCGCGAAAGCATTGCTCCAAGCATTGAGGCGTTGGTGACGAGAACATCAGGCGGGCTTGCCTGCATATCCCAGCGAGAAACCATCTCCCCGCCGTCTGTAGAAGGGAATATGTACCGTGTCTTTTCAGAAGGATTTTCTTTTTCGTCGAATGCGCGCGCGGCTTTCTGATCGCTATCAATTCTGTTCAACGCCTTACGTAATTTTTCAATATTGCGGACGCGACGGCTTTTTTCTGAACTGACGCTGGAAAGCCGAGGATGGTTGGCGTAGCCGGTAACCGGCGTGGCACTGGTGTATTGCCCAAAGAAGATCCGGTTTTCGTTGAAGTGTTCCCCCATAACCTTTCGTGCGTAATCGGAATCCAGTGTTTTACGCAAACGCGCCATTTGATCTTCAACAAGAGCGTTCATCGGATAAAGCACCAGAGCCCTGACCCCCGCCGGGCGTTTTTCTCCTTCGCGACGAGAAACCCAGTTCTTTTCTGCACCATTCCACCATCGGTTTTGTAGATAACCGCCGTTAGGCTTGGTCCAGCTGACAGCCTCATTTGATAATGCAGCCAGAATAGGCAGCATAAAACTTTCCGTTTTTCCCGAACCTGTGCCCGACGTCACTATGCCGGGACAGCCGGGTCGCAGACCGCGCTCGAGCATTTGAGTCTGGTGGTTATAAGGCGCATGGACTGAACGACGCTTCCAAGCTCCATCGGCGGGTTGCGAATCGAATAGACCGGACAATGCCAATTCGACGAACGCCTTTCGCCCTTCAGGAGATAGGCTTTTCAGTGGGCCGCCATCAATATCGACAAGATCTTCAAGCATTTTACCCGACGATTCATACCGTAAGACCGGTTCAATGTAAGGTTCTGCAGCGAATTCCCCGCTACTGTTCAGAAGATTGCGTCTTGCAGTCGCGACAGAAGGATCGGCAATCCGGAAGTTGGTTTCAATGTACGAAATGAAGAAGTCTTGGATGCGGCGAAAACCGCCAATAGGATCTAACATGATTTCCCTCCCCTGTAAGCTATTGGGCGCACTGCTCGTTATTCTGTAAATAGGCGTACAAATCGACTAACCTTTTCTGGAGCATCACTTTGTTATCATCGTCGAGCAACCCGACTTCATGCGCCGTTCTCATCGCCTGGAGCGTATTTGCAAGATTTAGACGCCCGGATGACATTTTATTTGCGATTGCGAGTTTGTCCTGAATCTCAGTCAGCGGTGCTGCACCAGGAGCTAGCTCGCTATAATTTTCCGGGGAAAGATGCAGGGGAGATAACGCAATTGCATTTTGAATGACGACGTTTTCCAGCTTTAAACGAATATGCTTCTCTTTCATTTTTTCCGCTTCTTCGCAATCTTCATTTTCAATGGTACCGCAAATCATAAAGCATCGAGGGAAATCACCACCATGCAATTGATCTTTCAGCGCTGGCAACCAGAAACGCGCAGCGGAACATTCGACACGTTCAATAACGGCGAGGATCGTTCGGGGATAAGAAGACTCGCTCAACAATAAACCTTGGTAAAGCGGCGTCGCCAGATGATTTCCTGCGCGAACCCAAAGATCTCCAGAGGAAATCATCGTCGGATCGGCAACCAATCGGATGGAGCGGCCTGAAGAAATTAGCGATTCGGCAATAGCAAGGAAGTCTTGTGTTTCAGGGCCATATAGCAACGGACACTCACCAGCCAACATCAACGCAAGAAATTGCGTCATGAGTATCTTTCCGTCGGGCGTCAACAACTTGTTCTCTCTAACGCTATGACCGAATTCTTCGCAGGATACGACTCTCGCTTGCGCCGGGAGGCGTACTTCGGGGATCACTGAGTAAGCCACTCGACGAGCCTTCTCAGCAATAGCGATATCCATCTTTTCGAGTTCAATTTTTGCCTGAGCAGTACGTCCTTCGACATCGGTTAAAGATGCCAAACATACTTCACGCTCGTTGCTCAGGGAAGACAGTATCTGATGCTGATTCTCGTTCTGAGCACATAAATCAGCGCAGGCGTCTTTCAAACGGCTAATTTCACTTTCGAGATACTCTTTTTCCTGTTGGAGCGTTCGTTCTAAATCCGCTTGCTTTTTTTCAAAATCAATCTGCAGTTTTTCTTCTTCGAGCTGTCGTAATTGTGCGATCTCCTCTTCGAGCTCGCATTTTCTTTTCTTCTCAAAAACAGACATTTCCGTTTCAATAACTTCACGACGTTGCAGTCGTTCAGTAGAAAACTCTTTATCGAGCAACTTATACTGTTCGGCGCGCAACGCGACTCGCTCTTCTTCCGCGATTTTTTGTACCTGTTGGTCGAGAAGATGGGCGATATGCTGGTCCTTCAACACGGCTTCGGTAAACTGACGAGTCAGCGAATCCTCTTCTTCCAGTTTCTTGGCCAACTCTCCTGCCCGGAGCGTTTGAGCGGCAGCCAGAAGATCATCGACGCCAGAAGTTAATTTCCCATTTTGCTCATTTGTATGCACACGAAACCATGAAGTGATCGCTGCCGTCGACTCAGCGCAGGAAAGTAATTGAATCACGTTTTCGATGTACTGCTTATCCGGGGTCCAGTCATGGATACACGAAGGTGCCGCATCGACATCGGGCATATAAAACGATTTTCCGATTTCAGATATGCCAGATACAGAAATTACGACACCTCCATGGAAATCATATTCATAGACGTTCTGGCTTTTGTTCAGGATCAGACAACCTGATTTCGATTCAACCAGATTAGCCAAAATCAGACCATCCACCCCAAAACGAATAGCCCATAATCCCGGTGCGCCATCTGTTGTTATGCCATCGAAACTCAATTCGCGACGCGTTTCCAACAGAGACTGGCAGGAAGATAAATCATAATAAGGATAAATACGGCGGGCATGTTTCGCCTGTGCTCTGTTGCGTATGCCTGGCCCAACATGAAAAGCGGCCCATTCGCCCTTACGAAGCGGCAAAGCATCAGCCTCGTTAAACTCAACTTCTCCCGTGCGAGGGAATAGTTTCTTTGGGTTCTCGATCGTACGCCAACCATCAGGCATTTCCTGTGCGATGGCTTTAAGGTAAGACTGATAATTTCTGCGATCAAACTGACCAAGATACCAGGGGATTTTGCTCATCTTTAATTTTCCTTATTATCCCGGCGTCAGCGTTAGCTGACCGTTTCGCCATATCAGACGTATTTTTCCGCCGGAATGGCGACTGGCGAAAACTATGCGGCTTACATCGCCCTCGCCGTTTGGAGAGAGGGAATAGAAACATCCCGGAAGCAGCGACTCTAGCCAGAGGAAAGAGACGTCATCGACAGGATAGGTGTAGCCGGAGCCCATCGGACCTCCGTTTCTAAGCGCATAACGCCGTATTCCCGCAGCTAGTGCGTCGGGAAGGCCACAATCATTGATAAGACATAGCAGATGATTTTTGGTGACGCGTTCAAACACGGGTTCCCGGTTTTTTGCGCCAGCGGCGATAATAGCTGCAGTTCTGGAAAGATAATGTGTTGTTTTTCGTCCGGAAACAACCCGATAAATATCGTGATCCCGCCCACCAGGATGAATATGAAGTGACAGTGAGGCAGACTCTTTATCCTCAGAACCATGCTGCTGAAACCTTCCTGAACGCCAGTTCCAGATCGCCACTGACTCGTGTAATTCAGCGGCGCGTTCCGTCGTGACCAGTGAAAGAGGTGTTGTATCTGGTGACGATGGAATTTCGATAAGCGGCCATCCCAGACGCTGAGATAACGCATCCGGGTTAGCGAGTGTGGCCCCAAATATAGGGGGCGACCAGAGACTTACGCCGCGACGACGGAAACTTTCTCCGCCCAGTCCGGCGACCACTTTTTGAAAATCATCCATCAGACTGGCACAGACTGCACCTTCCACAACCACCAGAGAATTTTCTCCGTTGCGAATATGAAGCAAAGAAGGTTTAACAAGCGTCCATGCCCGACCTTTCCACCCAGAACGCAGGCGTGGCTCGATCAGACCTGCATGTTGTAAACAACGAATCAAATGCCATACGTTGATATTACCGTCCACATGCCTGAGAAGCGCGAATAACTCAGCTTCTTCCCAGCCGCTGGCTCCGCTGGCGTAAATCACCTCCAAAAGATGATCGCAACATTCTTCGCTATCTTCCCACTGAAACTGTTCTTCGAAATTAAACGTCGGCACCTTAAGTGAAGACGTCGACCAGTCGCAAAGCGGCTCAAAACGGTATCTTGCGCTTTCGCCTAAAGTCGGGTGCGGTACGGCGCGGGTGAAAAAACGCGCGCGCCGGCGCCACGGCGGCGTTTTCTCTCCTGTATCAAGGGCAGGCTCGATGAAAAGTTCACCGTTAAGCGGTACAGAAGAAATCAAACGACCATCCATCACAGAAACGTTTGTTCCTGCATCAACATTCCCGGATAAATATATTCTGTAGCGTCGCGTATCTGACTCAACAAAAGGCAAAAATGCTGGTAATCCTAGCCATCCGCCAGGGACGCGTATTCCTCCATAGAGCTGAGGGCGGGTAACGTCATCATCCTGAATACTCGAATAAGAGCTTATTGAACGGAATATATCCATCACTGAAACTCTTTTCAGCGCCTGCTCCGTTAAAATCCACTCGCCTTCTGTAATATATCCGTTAAGGCGCTTGCTCATTTGCACAGAGTGTTTACTGGATAAAGCGATATGAAAACGTTGAGAATATACGTCAGGGGACGATGTCGCTCTCCAGCGCCCGTGTCCGATTTCATAAAAAAAGAGTAAGCCGACCTGCGCTGCTTTCCCCAGGTTTCCGCTATTTCGGGCGTCGCGGGCGATAAGCGCTTCGGATAACGTAGGATAAAAAACGCTTTCGCCGCTCTCCCCTGCGACGCTGAAATAGCACCGCGAACCGTCAAAGTCGATGAACATATCAATGATAGTCTGATGAGTCGTTACACAGGACGATATCTGGGCTGCTCGTTGGCGCAAGCGCCAGAAAGGCATATCGAATAGTGCGCGACGCCCCAATAACCACGCGTCTCTGAATTCGACGAAAGCCTCCTTCAGCGCAGGAGAAACGCCTTGTCTCTGAATAACAATCTGAAAGTATTCGATTAACTGGCGTGGGTTAGCGGCGGCTTGCGGATAGCTCTCAAGACATTCGCTCATCAGGCGTAGATCGGCTTTATTTGGGAATGCCAGTCGCAGGGTGTGACCGATCTGGACCCTGCCATCCCGTGGCGGCAAGATAAGACGCCTGTAGGGTTCGCCTTCCTGAATACGTTGCCTAAGCCATTCGGCCAATGCCTCCCACATCTTGTTGATGCCAGATAAGTTTTGAAAACTATGAGTGGCCTCCAGCCAGTTCTGTAGTTTTAGGCGAAATTCATTACGTTCGTACTGTGCGTCGAATTGACTGCTGATAAGTAACGTCATGATAAGATAAGTAAAATATCCGGGCGTTCGACGAGTCGACTTTTCCATCATGCCGCTTTCCAGGCGTTGCGGCAGATCCCGTATTTTCGACATACAGGTTCGAAACGCTTCTTCAGCTTCATCCTCGCTAACCCCGCTGTCGGCGAATGCCGCCGCGAGCGTCGCCGACGTAACTTCAAACCAGCGAATATCCTGCGCGTCGCCATCAGCGCGAAAACGGAGAAAATAATCAATCAGTTTACTTTCCCAGCCATCGGGCGTAACGGGCGGCGTCCAATTCATTCGCGAATATCCTCCGTCCGGTGGGTATTAGTTCGGACGGCGATAGCCAGTGGCTCCAGAATACGTTCGGCCAGAAAACGAACGGAAGGAACGGCTAGGCCGTCGCCGATCACTTTGAATGCCGATTGATACGCCGCCGGAAGAATAAAATCATCCGGCAACCCCATTAATGCCGCCGCTTCTTTGACCGATAACAAGCGCGTTTTTACCTGATTGCCCTTTACAACGATAATACGCGGACGAGAAGCCCCGCCTTTTGGCGTTCTAAGACAACCCAGAACTGACGAAAACGTAATTTCGGTCCGTTGCCTGTTGACGCCTTTTTCTTTGCGCATGCGCAAATAAAGGCTGCCTGTTAGTGTCGCGCCAGATGCCTGCGCGTTCGCCAGACGCGACAGGTTCGCGGGTGCCATCATACTGATTAGACGTTGTGTTTCATCGAAAGAATGCCATTGCGCATTTTCATCTTCAAAATCGATTAAATCATCTAGCTCATTCGTTCTGGCGTCTGGCATATTGCCTGGTGACCACCAGATCCAGTCATTGCGGTCATCCTTTATCAGCGCTTCGCAGGCTCGAAGGAGCGAAGCCGAATGCCACTGCGGCAAAGGTTCTTCTGAAACCAAACATTCGGGAATGGAAACATGGCGACTAATCGCCACAAGAAATACGCGGGGCCTGGACTGCGGAACAAAGTGCTTCGCATCAATGATCATTGCGCCATATCGGTAGCCCGTTTTACTTAACTGATGGCATATAGCAGCGAAATGGCTCCCTTGATTCAGCGTTAGCAACCCAAGAACATTTTCTAGAACAAGAATCGGCGGCTTACGCTTTTCCTCGCTAAGCCTGCTTATTAAATCGAGGAATGGCCATACTGCGCCGGAACGCGTGGTTTCATCCGCGCTAGAATCTCTTTCTCCGATTCCCAGGCCATTCCCGGCCAGCGATAAATCCTGGCAGGGAAATGAGGCCCAACTTAAATCGGCATGAAGTGGCAGTTCATCGGGGGCGACTTCGCGTACATCGCGCATGTCGAAATGTTCTTCGCCCCAGTTGTCGATGTATGTCGATGCTTTTACCGGGTCCATATCGTTGGCGAACAGACATTGCCACTGTTTTCCCAGCCCAGCCCTGGCCATACCGCCACCCGCAAAAAACTCATAGAAACTGAATCCCGCTTCGTGAGGTTCCGTAAAATGATTGTCGCTCGTGACGGCTTTAGTGCTCATGACCTGACCATAAAATAGTATTACTGAATCGGGGCATCGATCATTTTCCTAAAAGGGATATTCTTATCTAGATAGTCTATAAAATCATGAAGATAATATCTATATGGATAAATGTGCTGACGATGTAACGATACACAGTAACCAATTGAAAAAAGACAATTTAACCTCTCCAATAAGTGATACTGTTGAAATGATGATGAAAAAATTCAAACAGTCAGGCTTGCGCTGTAAAATGTGTGTTATTTAAAAAAATTCACTATCGGAGCGGATAGCAAAAATGTCGTTTACCATTCTTCCTTGGTCTGAGCTAGCACTACGATACGATGGGACTATTTTACTAGGCAATGGCGCAAGCATCGCCGTCAGTCCTCGTTTTGCATATGGATCTCTGTTTGAACATGTCACGCAAAGAGAGAGCCTAGAGGCAGATGTACGCAGACTTTTTGACTTTTTTAAAACTAAAGATTTCGAACTTATTCTGCGTATTGTTTGGCAGGCGTCTAACGTCAATAAATCATTAGAAATTGAGGATGCCCGCACCCATGAGGCCTACCTTCGAATCCGTGAATCCCTTATTGAGACTGTAAGAGATGTGCATCCTGAGCATGATGAAATTAATGAACAACTGCCATATATTTACGAGTTTCTAAAAAAATTCAACACGGTTATTTCGCTTAACTATGACCTGATCGTCTACTGGACAATGACATATGGCCTAGATATCAAAGATCATCATCGATTTAAGGACTGCTTTCTTGCCAGAGGTCTTTTTGAGCAGGATTGGCAACGGTTAAGAGGAATGCTTGGAGATGAACAGTCTAATACTCTTGTTTTTTATCCACATGGCAGCCTCATTTTGTGTCGAAATCGCATCGAACAGGAGAGTAAAATTCATATTCAGAAGGCGGGTTTACTTGAGTCGATTCTGAAACGTTGGCAAAGCGAGGAAGTCGTTCCGCTGTTTGTGAGCGAAGGAACGCATGAACAAAAAGTAAACTCGATTCAGAGCAGTTTCTATTTATCAACAGTTTACCGGGAAGTTCTCGCGGAACAGCGTGAGAATCTTGTGATTTTAGGCTGGGGAATGGGAGAGCATGATATACATCTGCTAAAACGAATGGCAGGAACGGGTATAAAGCGAGTAGCGGTATCTGTTTTCAGAAGAGACCAAGCGTATTGCAATAGAGCTAACCAATTAATCAAAGATAATCTGGGGCAAAAAACTATGGTAGAGTTTTTTGACAGTGAAAGTCCGGGCTGCTGGAATCAGCTACCAAAGATTTGATGAGGGGTGACCTGCCCCCAGGATTAGATACAACTCAGTTAGTAACGTCGGAATCTTCATTCTCAGAATGACCCTTTCTCCAGCCCGCCGCAAATTCAGACGGAGTCTGATAATTCAGCGTGGAGTGCGGGCGGCACTCGTTATAATCCTGCCGCCAGTCATTAATGATTTTCCTGGCATGAACGATATCGCTGAACCAGTGCTCATTCAGACATTCATCGCGAAATCGTCCGTTAAAGCGCTCAATAAATCCGTTCTGCGTTGGCTTGCCCGGCTGGATTAAGCGCAACTCAACACCATGCTCAAAGGCCCATTGATCCAGTGCACGGCAAGTGAACTCCGGCCCCTGGTCAGTTCTTATCGTCGCCGGATAGCCTCGAAACAGTGCAATGCTGTCCAGAATACGCGTGACCTGAACGCCTGAAATCCCAAAGGCAACAGTGACCGTCAGGCATTCCTTTGTGAAATCATCGACGCAGGTAAGGCACGTGATCCTGCGACCGGTGGCCAGTGCGTCCATGACGAAATTGACCCTGACCCCGAATATGATCCAGTCATAATCAGGAATAACCGGCTTCATGTTGGTTGTTTATTCTGGCAACTGGCAGACTTCTCAGCAAATTCTGACGGGGTCATCCAGCCTAGTGCAGAATGGGGACGCCTCTGATTATAGTGTATGCGCCAGGCCTCGATTTTGCACAGTGCATCCTCCAGAGACATGAACCAGTTCTCGTTCAGACATTCCTGCCGTAACCTGCCGTTGAAGGACTCCACCGTCGTATTGTCCGTCGGTGTTCCAGGGCGTGAGAAGTCGATTCTGATGCCTCTTTCGTACACCCATCTGTCCAGCATTTTCCCTGCAAATTCAGAACCATTATCGGTTTTCAGCAACTGAGGTAAAGGACGTCTGAGCGCTATGCTGTTCAGCATTTCTGCCACTTCTGTTGAACGCAGATTCTGCCCCACGCAGATCCCCAGGCATTCGCGGGTGTACAGGTCGATAACCGTCAGCAGGCGCAGTCGTCGCCCGTCAAACAACGCATCAGAGACAAAATCCATGCCCCAGACGTGATTCAGATACAGACCCTGATGCTGTGGCTGGCGGCGTTGTGCCGATTTATTGCGGCGTGGCCGTTTGAGGCGCAGCGACAGACCCTGCTCACAGTAGAGTCGGTAGATTCTTTTGTGATTATCGCGCCAGCCTTCCCGCCTGAGCATCACGTGTACCCGGCGGTACCCGTAATGCACCCGGGTTTCGGTTATCTCACGGATGCGCAGCCGCAGTGCGCTGTCGTCGGCGGCCACAGAACGATAACGAAACGAGCTGCGGCTGACCCGCAGCGCAAAACAGACCTGTCTCTCACTGGCACCGTAGCGGGCTTGCAAATCCCTGACCCATTCGCGCAGGCGTGCCAGCGTCAGCTCTTTTTTGCCAGCACGTCCTGCAGCATCGCCTTGTCAAGGCTCAGATCGGCAACCAGCTTCTTCAGCCGCAGATTTTCCTCCCCCAGTTGCCGCATATGCTTCAGCTCCGAAGGCGAAATGCCGCCGTATTTTTTACGCCACGTATAGAACGTGGCATCAGAAATACCCAGCTTGCGGCAGACGTCCGGCACTGACGTACCCAGTTCAGCCTGCTTCAGGGCAAAAACAATCTGCTCTTCAGTGAATCGTGACTTTTTCATCGGCACATCCTCCGTTCAGGGGAGTCATTATCATGCCGGAATTCTGTTTCTGAATGGAGCAGGATTTTGGGTCAGGGTCACTGCCTATCGGCTCGGCCGCTCGATATTGCCTCCCCTCAACCACGCTCTATTGTTTGGTAATCCCCCCGAAAAACCGGTGTGTTTATAAGTAGAATTTTCTCGTAATCTGAACCGGGGAGACCTCTATGAAAAAATCACGTTTTACCGACAGCCAGATCATGGCCATTCTTAAGCAAGCTGA
>NZ_JALIGE010000061.1:0-13974 GCF_024764835.1 Scandinavium hiltneri
ATGTCACACAACTTAAGAGGCAGGCAACATGATCAGAATCGTAGCATCACAGCGTCAGACGGCGCAAACATTCCCCGAACTCAGCATCGAGCACCGCGAGATCTGCCAGCACGGCAAACCCCGCAGCGTAGCGATGAACGGGCGCGGCATTCATCAGGTATCGCTTCGGACAACTACGGGCAAGGTGATCACCCTGCCAGTGTGCCGCCTGTTTGCGTGGGAAGCATAGGAACCGGGCCCCTTCGGGGGCTCTACCATATTGATTATGAGAATTGATATATAAGGGCCAACCATATGGAACACAGAAACGTGGAAGTGAAACTCGAGTTAACACCAGAGCAGGCGGAGGCACTGGCACAGCTGGCAAAGCGCATTACGTGGACTGATTGCCGGTGCAATGCCGAAAGCCATGATGAAGCGTATTTGATGATGGATGCAATAAGCCGCGTGCAAACCGCACTGGCGGAGGCTGGCTACGCGCCACGGTGACAGCGGCAGCAACCGCCTGCAATTCTGACCGTCTAAGCGCCTCTCTACGGGGCGCTATCCCTTCCCCGTGGTAACGTATTGCCGCACCTCTTTTAACAGCGCAGCGGCTGGCAGGCTGTGGAATATAAAGGCCATCGGTATGGCGGCAGCTGGTCGCTGCCACACAACCCAGTCGTGATGCCACCATGCAGCATTGAAGCAGCATTGAGGGCATCACCATGAAACCAACACCACTCCAGAAAGCAGCCGCACGCCAGATGCGCCGGGATTATCCTGCCATGAGCGTGCGCCAGATCGCCGCAAAGCTCGGCATCAACAGCGGAACCGTCAGCAAATGGCTGCGTCAGCCTGAGCCAGAAACACCGCTCAGCATCGAGGGCCTGATCGCCAGAACGCAGCAGAACTTTGAGAGTCTGCCCCCCAGCGAAGCAGAAAAGCTCAGTCATCTTCGCGATGAGCTTCGAGGCAAGCAGCAGACCATCATTAAGCGGCAGATCACCTTACTGGAGGCGTTGCAGGCAGAGGGCATGAGCGCACTCAAAAAGAAAGACCTGCCTACAGCCCGCGCAGCAGCCAGCCTGATCTCAGCATTCACCAAGGCATTCAGCCATGAGGCCATCGTTTACCAGATCATTGACCCCGCAGCTGTCATGAAATCAGCGCTCAAAGATTAATCATTTTTTATTTTTAGGCAGCAGGCCCCGGCAGGCACCCGTCTGGCTGGGTTTTGCAGTGTCCGTGCGAAAGCACGGCCATACCAGTAAGCCCTTCACCAGTCACCAGTCACCAAAACCGCGTCACGCAGCTGCACCCCTCCGGGGATGCACTTTGCGACGCTATGCAGAGTAGTTTGCCACTATTTGCCACTCGCCACTATTTTGCCACTCTATAAAACACCCTTCTAAGCCTTGGTATATAAGGGATAGTGGCGTTTTAGTGGCATAGTGGCATAAAAAATACATTCACTATCACGCGCGCATGACTGGAGAAATAAAAAAAATAACGCCACTTTGCCACTATTTTGCCACTTTTCACAAAAAAGCCCCGATTTACGGGGCCTTACGAGCATTACTAGGAGTGGCGTAGTGAGTGGCGCAGTGGCAAATAGTGGCGTTTACATGGGCTTGTGACCAACCGTGACCGCTTGTGACCAGCCGTGACCAACCACGTGACCAAAAAAAAAGTATATAAATCAATTATGTGACCATGTGACCATTTTTAAACAAATTACTTTTGGAAATTGAACTGAAAATAACGATACCTATTAATAATAAAACCTAAAAAATTGGTCACATGGTCACACTTCGATGAGAGCAGCGTCATTGCTGGGTTTTGGCGTGACCATTGCTATGGTCACAGGCGGTCACGCGTGACCAAATGACGGTCACAAGGCAAAAAAAAAGCCCCTTCCGGGGCTCTCATCAATCGTTGGCAGCTCGTCGGGACATTCTCCCCTCCACCGTGCTAGGCAGGTGAGGGATGAGAACACCCTTAACGAATCCATCACTCTTACGGTTAGATGCTGCTTTGCCAATGATGTTTTCACGCTCGCGGATCAGTGTGTTGTATTCGTGCCCACTGCTCGCTGCTGTGGTAGCAATAACGAACTTGCGCCACCATCCAGCGATACACTTCAACACAATGCCATCTGTCACCTTCTCATAAGG
This sequence comes from Scandinavium hiltneri, assembly GCF_024764835.1. Classification (GTDB taxonomy): domain Bacteria; phylum Pseudomonadota; class Gammaproteobacteria; order Enterobacterales; family Enterobacteriaceae; genus Scandinavium; species Scandinavium hiltneri. The sequence goes on from NZ_JALIGE010000061.1 coordinate 2,157, forward strand.
CAAGCCGTTAACACTCTGCACGATGTCATGATGGGCAAATGCGATGAATTCAGTGCGGATAGTGTCGAAATGGTCAGCAATGACGCCTGATGATTTAGCGATACCATATTTCTGATGAAATTTATTAAGGCGGTCAGCTGCTTGCTTTGATGCCAGTGCGGAGCCTGCTTGCTGGTATGCCTCAATCCGGCTATTCAGTCCGGCAGCAATGGCATCACGAACGCGGGCAGCGTAGTAACCCGGATCAGCGAGAAATAAAGGACGCTGGTCAATCGGGCCAGACTCCGGGCGAATGTATGAGAACCGGTTAGCAATCTGCTCATCAATGCCGGAATCACTGGAGAGTCCGGGAATGGGATCGGCTGATGTGTAAATTTTGGTGTATAGCGGTACGGTCTGCGCAATCAGGTGCTTTGTGGAAACCGTGATCGCGCTCTCCAGAACGAAGGATTTTTTCGTAATTCGCTCAGGCTCGTTAATTGCCAGAATCAGGGCCCGAACAAAGTTGCTGCCAGTCCTGCCGCTTGGCTGGCCTTTGACAATGGCGTCCAGCTCTTGCTCGTTAATCTCGACCACAATCCCCAGCGTGGAGAATGCCCCGATCTTGCCAAACAGCAGCCCTTTTCCGAAGTCAGAAACAGCCTGTAAAAACAGATAGGCTTTTTTGCGGTCTGGGGCAAAACGGGCAGCGGCAAGAAGGTCTAGCATCTCAGGGAACTGAGGGAAGTGCTCTCTCCAGTCATCATTAATCTTTTTATCCAGCTTGATGGCAGGGTAAGGCTTATGTGTGAGCGTTATCCGGGCTTTGCCTTCTGCATCGAGCGTTACCGCTGCGGATTCGGCAAACATATCCACTTCAACATACAGAGAAACGAACTGGCGATCTGAGCGGATGCAATCGGCAACAATCGCAGTAATTCCCTTTTTCAGGTCTTCCAGCCTTTCCGATGCCGTTTTCTTTGTACCTGAGTTAGCCACTGCATTTTTTACCGCCTCTTTCGCCCCCTCCGTGGTGAAGTAAAAACCGCCACAAATGGACTCAATCAGCCTGAAATCGCTCACGCCAAAGCGCTTAATGTGCTCGCTTAAATCGAGGTAGGTATATTGTTTCTTCTCCGGGAACCAGAGAGAACGGGAAAGGCAGCGATTAATCGCTGAAATATTGATGCCCAATTCCTGCGCCTTTTCGTAGCGCTCAGCGTCTTGCGTATTAAACAAATTTACATCAAGGTGCTTTCTCAATGCAGACATGATTTTGCCAAACAGCTGATCAGGTAACTGCTGGGCTTCCAGTTGCATTACTGTGTCTTGCGGATTCATGTTGATTCCTTTATATGCAAAAAAGCAGCGCCAAAAGACGCGTAACACTTGATTGCTCAGGAACCAATGGCTATCATCACTTTGCGCGGTGATGATTTGTAACCAACCCTTTGGTTCCAACGCAAATCAAAACTATTTCGCAGAGGCCCCAGTTATCAGCTGGGGCCTCTTGCGTTTCAGGGGTAAGCATAGCGGTCCCAAACGGCGTCGGCAAGCGATGATCAGGCGTCGATCTTCATCTTTTTTGCGTCGCCCCTCCCCTCATTACGTCATGCCTGCCGTTGTGGATAACTTGTTGCCAGAAAAGTGATTTTATCCACATTCTGCGGCCTCGCTGTGGATTGTCTTTGTGTCGAGCCAACGGCTCGGCCCTTACCGCTAACGTGCCACATTGCATCACGTCGTGTATGACGTAATAATGCACTAAAACACAGACGGTGGACGCCATGAAAGAGAATAAAACAGCCGCCCTGAGCCTCAGGCTCTCGGCAGACCTCATGCAGCTGCTCGACGAACGTGCCAGCGCAGAACATCTTACCCGGACAGACGTCACCGCCGCCGCTCTCCGGGCTTATCTCGGCGTATCCAGCCCATCACCACAGGGTGACAAGCTCGACCGCGTGATCGAGCTGCTGGAGACCATCGCGGGGGCTGCACCACAGCGTAAGGCAGCAGCACCGCAACGTCAGACGGTGCCTGACAAGCCGGAAATGCAACGCACGACAACGCCACCAAACGCACCACAGCGCACCACAAGCGATCCACGCTTTCAGGCAGTGGATAGTGAGGCCGACGCGCTGATCGTGTCACTGACGCAGCAGGGCGCAGGATTAGCGGACATTGCCGCGCAACTCAATGCGCAGGGATTCAGGAGCGCGACCGGGGGAGAGTGGTCGCGTAGCAAGCTGAGAGACTATCGGCACAAGCTGCGGGATGCTGGTCTGATTTGACTGGGAGGGGCGGCGCGGGGCCGCAAAAGAAAAGGGCCCGCAATGGGCCCCGTGGTTACTTGAAATGCTTTTGGGCTGATTTGGTCTTACAGAATGAGTGCGGGTAAACCTGCGCGGGGAGGTCTCTTAATTCCCCGTCATCATTGTGCAATTTCCATTTCATGACGCTAACGACGCGCATCATGACATTTTCACAAGGCACGGAGTCAGGCGCAAAAAAAACAATTCTCCCCGCCTCACCATCACGGAAAAGGTCACAATTTTTATTCCATGACACTGAGCATAACGCCTGATCAGTGGGTTTCTTTGCCAGCCTGAAAGGCAAGCCGATCACGTCATAGCTACGATTGAAAAACTCCCATACGTTTTTCCCATAGCCATCAATTTCACGCATCCCGTATGGCATCAAAGCAAGACCAACTTGCCCGCCCAGATAAGACCTTGTGCCGTTTCTTGCCATTCCTAAATCCTTGCGTTATGCCCCAATTGGCGGGGCGTTAGTGTTGGCGCAGCATAGCGTCCATTTTCCTGCAATACAGCGTCCTGCATGACGTAATGCGATGAAATACGCGGTGCTATTCCCGAACATACTTAACGGGCGGGGCGGCAGGTATGACGCGGCAAGCTGGGCGGGCGCGTCGGATGAACTCAGGGCAGGGCGGGCCCACGAACGCACGGCGGAAAGCGTGCCAGCGCAGGCGGGGCACCTCTCAACGTAAACAGGCGTTAATGGTCTCAACGATCTGGCGCTGCTCATCCTCGCTGATTGTTTGCCACTCAGGAGCCACGTCAGGCATTCCACGATACGCAGCAGGCGTCAGCCCCATAATGCGGGCGAGCAGCTGGCAGGTGAATGTCTCCCGCTCGATCTGGCAGTGACTGGCGTACACCTTGCCGGATTTATCTTTGCGCAGTCTGCGGGCAGCATCAGCGTAATAAGCCGGGGTTGCCCATTCATGACCGCGAATAGAATGGCCCACTATCATCATCACCCCGCCGCGCATGACACGCTTGCCAAACGCAATCACCGGGCCCTCAGGCCCTGCCGATTTTCCGCCCTCGCGGTGCCATTGCGAAAGAGCCAGCTGGATAAGGCGCAGCAGCTCCGCCGTGGTATCGCTGCGGATTTGTTCGTGGCTCATTGCATTCTCCCCGCGTGCGCCGCTGCTGCACTGGCTTCAATGCCATCCGCCAGCGCACCCAATCGTTCGATCTGGTGTGCCAGACCGCCAGCGGCGTGCAGCTGCTGGAGCGTAACCATTTGCGACCCGGCGACCGCCAGCCATTGGGCCAGCACGGCGGGGTTATCGGAGGCGTAACCCTGCCCCAGCAGTGCGTCGAGATCAGTCACGGCGCGAGCCACAAACAGCGAGGCGGTTTTACTGGATTCGTTTACAAGCATTGTTTCGAATTCTTCTTGATCGGTCATGGTATTTGCTCCTGGCATAAAGGCAAAAAAAAAGCCGCTTCCCAAATCGCGGGAGCGGCGTATGAATATCAAATGTTGTCACTGGCATCCGATGAGCTCGGCCCTGACAGCGTACCGTCACGACCGACAGCGGCTTCCCGGAATAAAGACCGCAGCAGCGTGCGGGAATTCTCAACACCGTGGCGTGCCAGCAGGTCAAACGGATCAGCGCCGTCCTGCTCAGGCAGGCAGGGCTCGAGATCAACGGCGTAAACCGGTGTGCGGTTTATTTTGGCTGCAATGGCTTGCGCAGCCTGATGGCCAGCGCCCACATCGCCGACGATAAACACCGGGCTGCTCGGGCACAAAATCGATATCTCACCGATAACTGCCTTAAAATTGCCGCAGCTCATCGCGCAAATGACAGGCAAGGCCCCGCCGGTGATCACTGATAACGCGACCCCAGAGGCAAACCCCTCGCAGACGACCAAAGGCTGACCATCCTCGGCTTTATCGAGGCCGATCGGGTAGAAACATCCGCTGCGCTCAGCGTTTTTGAGGCCGCGCTTCGCGCCGGTGAATGACAGCGCAGTGGCGGGGTTTGGGCGTCCGCAAATTAATTCGACTGTATTCATCCCAATTTGGCCCACGCCGGTGGCGCGATAAAGTGGAACAATCAGCGCGGCATTCCAGTAAACAACGCCGCCCGGTGCGTCCTTTTCGTAGGTGCGCCAGTTTGCAGACCTGACGTCATTCTGGAGCGGTAGGGGCAGTGCGGCTGCACTGCATTTCGCCTGCCAGTATGGCGATTGATGCGGATCCAGATTTGCCTTGTTGTAGAGAGACACTGCCGTCAGGGAAGCCTTTTGGCGCTGGCGCTCGCTGGCTTGTAATGCCTCCTCGCGGTCAGCCTGCAACTGGAGGCGCTGAGCTTCCCGCCTTGCCTGATCCTCGTGGCTGGGCTGGCGGTGGCCAAAACGACCGGCGCGAATTTCAGTGGTAATGCCGGAATCACGCAGGAGGGTGCCCGCCATCGCAAAATGGTTGAGTTTTTCGAGAGATTGAACGCGGATCGCGTCGCGGATGAGTCTGGCGTCAGCTGGGCCCGCGTTAACGCCGGATGCGCTCCAGCGCTGACAAATCGCCTCCGCATCGTTCAGTCGCAGGATGTTAGCCCAGCACGCGATCTGCCGTACCTGTTGTATCCACGACAGATAATCTGGCGCAGGCGACACGCGGACCAGTGCCTCATCAAGCGCACCTGTCAGAAACAAGTATTCGTCTCTCTCTTTGCTCATTTTTTCACCTTTCAGGACGTCTTTGCGCCCGGATTGTTTTCCGAAACTCCGGAGTCAGGTTCCAGAAGCTCCCGCCGGGATTTGTTCGACCGTCCGGCGGCGGTATCCGACCGTCAGCGATCAACCGGTTCAGGTGCCCGACGCTCACCCGCAATGCCCCGGCGAGCGCTTTTCGATTCAATTTTTTCATGGGTTGGTTGCTCAAACAGAAAATGAATCCGGCCCACTGCGAGCCGGAAGTGTTGCAGCTCATGAGGATTTACGCGGCTGGAGTTTTCGCGCTGAGCTGCACCTTTCGCTCTCTCGTCGCATTTTCGGAGGGGATGGAGAGCGCACCCCTTTTTTCGTCCGCGACTGACGTGTTTGAAAAACTTCGCAGCATCGATTTCTCGACAGTTCTAATTTAGACAAAATGTGCTGATTGTGTCAACATTAAAATCACCATCAGATCAGCACTGGCGCGGCTTACGGCGTCCATGACGTAATAAAAGGCGGTTAAAAAAATGGATTCCAAAACACTCGAAAAACTTCGTCTTGTCGGAGCTGTCGAGGCTCACCCGGCGATGATGCCCGGCGTACTTTTTGTCACCTGCCCGGACGCCGCAAAATCCTGCGTCAGCGTGCGAACCTGCCAGCTTTTGCATGCTGAAATCATGTCACGTCAGGTAAACCCGGAATCCTGCGCCAGACCCTGCGCAAAGTGCGCCACGGGCGGCATTTTGTGGCGTGAACAGTCAACGGGCCTGCCGCCGGTGAGTGTTGATGGTTGCCCGCGCTGCGGGCGACTGGGCGCGCGGCTTGTCGGCAAGATAGACGCCGAAAAAAAGACGCCGACGCCGTGGACCAAAAATTGCATAAGTTGCTGGAATCGCGTAAGCGAGCATAAGAAGGGATCAGGTGCGCGCGGACGCTCCATCCTATCGCCGCCTTTGATGAACCCGTGGATCATTGGGCGCGTGGATGGTGACGTTCCGGCGTGGTCAGTCTGGATCGGCGACAGCCTCAGCGAAGCCATTCTTCGGCAAATTTTGTACGACCCGATGACGGAATTTCATAACCAGCGCCCCGGCATCACGGGATTTGATGAGGGTGGCCACCCGGTCTATTTTTGCGAAAAACACCCGCAGACGGCGCTTCGCTGGGATTGGAATTCGAGCAGCCCGGCAGTGGGTGCGGTGCGGTTTTATTGCCCTGAATGCGTGCCACCGGCGCGCGCTCTACCGGTCGCTTTTGTTCGTCCGGCTCTGAGTTTCGCGACAGTGCAGGAGGCGGTTGAGTTGCACGCCACGTCGACAATCGAAACGCCGGTTGATACGGCAATCATCTGCGCCGGTTGCCACCGTGCGCCGCTGCGAATTGCCCGCAGCCGTTCTGGACCCGTAACAGCGACATGCCCCTGCTGCGAGTCCAGCGCTACGTCTCAGGGTGGCAGCGGACGTGACTGGCTCGACCCGGAGCCCGTACAGCCGCCGCGTTTCAGCGTTTTCCAGCTGAGTTACAGCGATTTCCCCATCGGTAGCGGTGCAGCTCCGCTGCAACTGGAGCCCACTCAACCCACAGTGCTGCCCCGTGTACCGCAGCTGCCATTCAACCGGCTGCGGGCCTGTATTCTGGCTGTGCTGAACGAATGGGATTACCTCGACGGCGTGACGATGGCAATGGACCCGACACGCGGAGACGGAGCCGAATTGCTGGCGCTGTTGGAGCAGCTGCGGGCCCTCAAACCGTCGTGACGAGAGACTGGAGCCTCAATAAAAAAAACGAGGCATCCAAAATGGCAATTAAGATTCCGGTTAGCGCTGAGTTCGACGCGGCGAGCCTGAAACAGCAGATCCAGCACGTAAACGACTCTATCAGAGCGATGGCGAGCAATGTCGCCCAGCTGAAAGGGCAGAAATTCGAGCCGATTACGCTCAAATCAAAAGAGGATCTGGATTACTTCGTTAAGCAGATGCAAAAGCTGCTGAAAATCCAGACGGAGCTCGCCAACAAGTCCAAACAGGCTGGCGTAAATCCACTCACCACGAAGGTCGGAGACTGGAATAAAATGTATCCGCAGTTCGATGAGCGGATCGCCAAAATGCAGTCAATGCTGCAATTTTTGGGCGTGGCGTTTGATGATCACCCAAAGCCGAAACCGCCAGCGCCGACCACCCCAAATCAATCAAATCAGCCGTCTGATGCTCGCAGCGGGCCGCAGAATAATAATCAGCCGCCAGCCTGGTCAAATCATTTCAACACAATGCTGCGCAGTGCCGGGCCTGCTGGCGGCACCATCAGCAACGCGCTAAACACCGGACTTTCTTCCGGCGCTGGCGCTGGCATGGTCGGTCTTGTTGGCGGTCTGGCAGCGCTCGGCGTAGGGAAGATTATCGGCGCTATCGCAGACAAGATCGGACAGGCTCAGGATAATGCCATCGGTCTGGACAAACTGTATCGTCAGGTCGGCGGCGTCGTCAGCTATTCCCGCCTACAGCGCGGCGTCACCGCTGCCGCAAATACGCTGGGCATGACGAACGCAGAGGCCATATCACTGGCGTCGACTTATTCACGCGCCGCAAATCTCCAGCCGGGCCAGAATCTTGGCACCGGAATGCTTGTTTCTGGCGGGCTGGCTCGCTCGTATGGCCTAGACCCGAACAACGTCGCCAGCACAATGGGCCAGCTTTCCGCCACCCATGTCGTAAACAACGATCAGCAGCTGCGCCGCATGGGCTTGCTTATGGGCGAGGCTATCGGGAGATCAGGCGCTTTTGCGCAGGCTGGCGACGCCATGCAGGCGATCAGCGACTTTGCCACCCAGCAGGCCCGCCTCAGCCTCACAATGCCAAACGTGCCCGGTTACGCTGGCTCTATGGCTGGACTCATGAGCTCGGGGATCCCCGGTATGGATTTGCAGGGCTCAACCAACCTGCTCGGACGTGTCAACGCAGCACTCGCGCATGGCGGGGCCACAGGAGAGCCGTCGCACGCATTTATGGCACGTATGGCCCTGCAACACGGAATCAATAACCCGTTGGCGCTGGAGGCTTTACAGGCTGGCGGCGCTTTCGGAACGATTAGCAGCACTCTCGGTCCGGACTCACTCTACGGCAAGCGTTATGGCGGTCATTATCGGGGGAATGAAACCCTGCTGGATATGACCCGGCAGGGGATCCATCGCGCATACGGCAACGGGCCGGATTCCGTTGTGGCACTCGCTCGCCATCTGGGGACCAGCGTAAATGAAGCGATGGCGCTCGATAACATGAGCAGCGCCGACATGAGCGGCGTTTCTAATCGCCTCAGCCGACTGAAACTCGACCCTGCCAGCGTCAACGCCACCAGTTACGCCACCTTGGGCCAAATCCAGAGCGGGCGTGGGCTGGAGTCGCTGGGCAATGAATACCTCAAGCGCGGGGGCCTTAGTGCTGCCGAACGGCAGACCCTTACCGATGCTTTGAAGGGAACTGACCCGGAGAAACTGAAAGACGTATTGACGCAGGTCGCGGCAACCCACGGCGCGGCGAAAACGGAAGGCAGCGAGGTCCGCGACAGCCTGGCAAAACTCAATAACACCGTTGAGCAATATGCACGGCAAGCGCTGCCAGCGCTGAATGTCATGCGCATGGCAATGGTAAAAATGGCAGGAGGATCAGAGGCCAGTCTTCGCAGTCAGTACATGAGCAGCGAAATGGCATCACGTAGCGCCGCCGTTCGCGCCAAATACGCCCCCGACCTGAAAGCAGCCCGCGACAGTGAAGCCGCCGCATACGCTAAATATGGCCCGTTTGGCGGTGGCGAAGAAAAGGCAGCAGCAGGCAAGCGCGTGAATGCCATCGGTCGCCAAATGAGCTTAGAGATTGAGGCCCAGCGCCTCGAGCTGAATAGGCAGGTAAACGGCGCACCTACGTCAGAAGCTGCACTCGATGGCAGCGATATTTCATCACCATCTGCCGCCGCCGCAGCTGGCAGCGGTGCTGCCGGAAACTGGGCCGGGAACAACGTCGGCAACGTGAAAGACGTGAACGGCAACTACCGACGCTTTCCATCCCAGCAGGCAGGCATTGCAGCGTCTGCGGGGCTGCTGCTGCGCTACAGCACGGGGAAATTCGCCGGTGGACGCAAGCGCACGCTGCGCGAGCTTGTCAGCACATATGCCTCCGGGGATCCGGAAGTGCCTCGTTATATCCGGCAGGCAAGCCAGTGGACGGGGTACGGTCCAGATCAGGCGCTGGACCTCACCGACCAGAAAACCCTGATGAACGTAACGCGGGCCATCCTCCGCAAAGAGAACGTGAAAAATTCCACCATTCCGCAATCCGTGGTTAATTCCGGCGTCAGCATGGCGCTGAATGACCAGAGCAATTACAAAATCGCTCCGGGCACCATGCCTGACGGTCAGCAGCGTGGCGGGAAAATTGATATTTCAGACGCCAACATCAACGTCAATCTGATCCATCCGGATGGACGCACGCAGACCCACAGCGTCCCGGTGAAAAGCTCATTCAAGCAGCCGCAAGCCTTCTCAGGTCGCCAGCGGTAGCGGCGTGCTCGCACGCAAAAAAGACAAGGGCCCGAAGGGGCCCCTGTTGCTACCGTCGGCGAGTAGCACGCCATTCAAAATCAGGCGCTGATAACGCCTTTTCCTGAATCTCTCGCTCCCGACGCCGTTCTCCCCGGCGGATCCTGTTGCGCAACGCCAGAATTTTCTCAGCGTCTTGCTCGGCAATGGCTCGCGCGGGGATCAACATTACCGCCGGTTTTATTTTTTCCATCCGGCACTGCCCCAATCGATACCAATCGCAGCCGGTGAACGCTGCGGCTGAGTCAGCTGCGAGCGAACGGCAGCAATTCCCGGCCCACGAACGGCATCGGGCAGACCACGGGAAGCCGACAGCGCATCATTCAGCGCGACGATCTCCCCGGTGGGCACTCCGGCACGTTCACAATCGTTCAGCAGCTGCTGATCGGCGACCTGCTGCTGCCGGGCGAGGTGAATTTGCTCGACGCTGGGATTGTGGCGAACGGTCATATCCGGGATTGACGGCGCAGGGGAACCGTTCAGAACGTCGCTCAACGCATCGCCCACGGCGGATTTTGTCAGCGGCTGACGGGTGGCGAGGTTACGCATAACGCCACGAATATGGTCATCCAGCTCCGCGTCCGACACTCCGGCGGCAACACCGGCGGCGTGCATATCTTTGAGCAGAGTTTGCGTTTTCGGACCGTAACCCAGACTTTTGCAGCTCTTGAGAGCGTGATCGAGTGATTGCTGGCTCTTGGCCAGCGGCTGTTTTTTGAGTTTGGACACCAATGATTTGAAGCTCATGAGGAAGTCCTCCCCTGGTGATTTTTCAGCGCCAGAACCATGCCCTGATTTTGCAGAAGCAACATGATGCGACGATCCACCGCGACCGTCGCCGCGCCGCTGGTAACTTTCGACCCTGCCAGCGCCGCCAGATCCATCGATTCACGCAGCAGCGTGCCCACATAACCGAGCAAGCTGGCCAGATAGGCGTCGTCAGCCAGTCGGGTGACGTTTGCATTCAGCAACGTGATTTTATTCCGGCAGGCTGAAAGCTCGCTGCGCGTGGCTGCGGACGCCTGTTGCGCAGCTGCCAGTTCAGACTGCACCTCAGGCAATAACGCCGGGGCCATGCCGCACTCAGCACGCACCGGCTCACCGGAACGCAGGCAGGCTTTGCCTTCCGCGATAAGCGCGTTCAGGTTCGCCATTTGCTGACCCAGAGCGCCAATCAGCTTGTCGTCGTCAGCGAGACGCTGAGTCAGACCGGCGGCGGTAATTTCTTGATCGCCTGACTCGGCGAGGAGTCGCAGCATTTGCGTGCGCAGATGCGCCGGATCTGACAACTTCGGCGCGGAGACCGTCAGGCTGTCCAGCCGGGTGGAGATTTGGTTCAGGACGCGGTCAACGTGCTGCTCGTTTTCTGTTTTGCTCATCGTGTATGCCTTGTTGTTATTGCTCAGCGGAAATGCTGGCATTGACAGTTTGCCGTCACGACTTGACCGGTATGGGCGAGCCGTTGGCCCGCATGGGATAACTTGGCGAAAAAGGGCTGCATTTAACATAAATCACGTTATCCGCACCACGCCGGGAGCACTCAGGACGCAAACGTCACCAGAGCCGTATAAATCGGCATTAACTGGCTAAAATCGGGGCTTTATGCGTGCATAAACACTGCATAAAAGTGGGCTGTTTTTGCATGGGGATTTTGAGGGCTGAAAGGCGTGTTTTGATCAGAATTGAGGCCGACCCTGATCAGCGGGATGACTGGAAAGCCGAACCCCGCGCAGCTTGAGCGATTATTCATTGGATGACCAAAGCTGCCCCCTCTCGCTGCCTGAGCATAATACCGCGCCGGGCGTAGGTTGTCGCAGGAATCCGGCGGAGTTATCCACAAAAGCGTCGCTTTCGGTGCCGGAGTGTGGTGTAATACTTTACGAACTAATCCGACCGTAAACAGGCATTTTATGAGCAGAACAGGAAGGCCACCGGCAGTTACCCCGGACATGCTGCGCACCATTCTGGAGCGGCACGCGCTGGGAGTACCGGCAACGGTGATCGCCCGACAGCTGGGCATCGGTAAAACAACAATATTCAAGGCGCTGAAACAGGAGCGCGAGCAGCGCGAGGCGTAGAAAAAGTTTGGCCCCGGCTGCGTCAACAGTCAGGGCCAGAAGTGGCGCGGAGTCTTCTGAGGATCCGCGCCTTATGTCACACAACTTAAGAGGCAGGCAACATGATCAGAATCGTAGCATCACAGCGTCAGACGGCGCAAACATTCCCCGAACTCAGCATCGAGCACCGCGAGATCTGCCAGCACGGCAAACCCCGCAGC
>NZ_JALIGE010000060.1:0-7420 GCF_024764835.1 Scandinavium hiltneri
GCAGTGGCAATGGTTTTATAATCACGAACGACCAAATATGGCATTAAATGGCTTCACGCCGATGCAGCATATTCAACGCATGACCTGATTCTATTTATCACCTCCGTTAAAAATGGGGGGATTACCGATGAGCCGGATTGGCAGTAGGGGATAGAGAAACACGTCCCAGTGGCTGGAGGCGTGTTTTTTGGAAGGGGGTTTATTATCAAAACTCGCGCGAGACAGTCAAATAACCATTGTGGCGGACTGAGCATTCATCATCGTTCAGTAGTGCAGAGGCGATGAAAATATCCTGCATCCCTTCTGTGCTGGTGTACGTGTACCGCGCTGTCAGATTCATAACATGACCATTATGATAAATTCCGTAATAGTCGCTCTCCGATAATCCGTTACCGGCTGCGCTATCAGTCTTCGCCAACTGCCGTGCAAACACGTCAGAAACAGGCGTAATGCTCAATACTTCCACCGTAGTTTTCCCACGCGCAACGGCAGAGGGGGCAATAATCAAATCCTTCGTGAAGGCAGAGAAAAGCCCCTGCTCAATGAAGCGCCCAGGCGTTGCGCACTCGCTACCGGGTTCGGCGGCGAATGCCAATACAGATGTAAATGCCAGGGATAGCAGAACCGCGCGATTCACCTCACCACCTCTAGTTCAGACCCCGTGTCGTTTTTCACTAACAGACGCGTAGAAGGACTCATGATAATGCAACCTTCTGATGCGAATCCCGCAACGCCTACACGTTTATCGCCATGCATACGGAACGTTTTCATATCACGTTCATACGCATTGCCGCTGATGTGTTTTAACGTAATGGTAAGCGGGCCTTTGCTGGTGCCGGAGTGCCCGATTTTCCATATACCGCGCGGGATTGGTCCCATTCCGCGAACGTTTTCACGGTCCGGGTTATTTTTATTCGTCAGCGAACCGGAATAGCCTGTTTCAATTAACTTGCCATCGCGATAAAGCTCACCGGTGCTTTGCTTATATAACCATTTAGCCATTTGTGATCTCCTTATGCGGTTATGCGCTCTTTCCAGCTGTCAGCGTGCTGTATGTTACCGTCTACATAATTCCAGGTGATTTTTTCATAACGCAGGCCAACGTATTCTATGTGTCCGTGTTTTTCAAAATCAGGATCTTTTGTATCAAACATCACCGGTACGACGTGGCAAACCTTTACGTTCTCTAGCTGTACGTTGAAATACTCTTGTTCGTAGCCGCTATCATTAATTCTGTAAAACCTGAACTCAGCATTCTTTAAGGTTCTGTCCGTGGTTAATGCGCGATATAAGAGCGGGGATGAGGCATCAATCTCTTTTTCGAAGGTGTACGCCTCATGCTGGCGCGTTCCGGTGGTCGCACCGGTCATATCGTCATTGGGGATAAACACATCATGCTGCATTCCCACCAGTTCTATACTTCCCTCTCTACCTGTAACGTCTACTCCGCCCTTTAGTCACTTTCCGCCTTCCTCGTAAAGCCATAGATAAACAGGTATAGCCATTATAAAAACTCCATTTTTTAAATTATCTAAATAAACATACTCCGTTCATTAATAATTATTTGTAATCGTTGATGTTCATTGATTAACAGAAATACACACAATATATTAATTAATAAAAATTATTGAGCCAGTGATTGTAATATCCTCTACACAATGGCCACACCACGCAAATTAAGCCCCGTTCGGATTAACCGTGACCTGCCCGACAAAACCCGCCAGATTCAGGAAGAAGAGTGCCAGTCAGCGGGAAAACGGGTGGCGCTTCCCTGACCTGACCGGCAGCAAATGTGAGTTGAGTCGTGGGGGATAAGCGAAGCGAATCCCCACTAACAGGTGTGTCCCTTTTGGCTTCAGGCCTTCGGGAAGATCCAGACGTGTTTTTCCGGCAGCGCCAGATGACAATTTTTCGGATCGAGCATCTCATTGCCGTACGCCCGAATAACAAAATCATCGCCCGCCGTGCGGAACAGATATTCCCAACGATCGCCCAGATACATGCTGGTCAACAGCGGTAACTCAAGCTGATTGTCACCCGGGCCATCAACGATTGCCACGCGTTCCACACGGATAACGGCGGTACCTTCTTGCCCGGTTTGTACCCCTTCACCGGCAAGGCCCCACAGCGCCCAACCGCGGCCTTCGATCCGCGCGTTGCCGTCGCGCATTTCCGTGATTTTGCCATTCAGGCGGTTATTGCTACCCATGAACTCAGCGGTAAACAGCGTTTTCGGCGTGCCGTACATCTCCTGCGGCGTGCCCTGTTGTTCAATTTTTCCGTTATTGAGCAGCAGGATCCTATCGGAAATCGCCATCGCCTCATTCTGGTCGTGCGTCACCATCAGCGCGGATAACCCGAGTTTGATGATCAGCTCGCGCAGGAACACGCGGGCCTCTTCGCGCAGTTTGGCATCCAGGTTTGAAAGCGGTTCATCCAGCAGGATCACCGGCGGGTTGTAGACCAGCGCCCGACCAATTGCCACGCGCTGCTGTTGTCCCCCGGAAAGCTGATGCGGATGGCGTTTACCAAGATGCCCCAGCCCGAGCTGATCCAGCACGTCCTGCACCCGCTGGTTAATTTCTTTGGCGGGCACTTTGCGCAGCTTCAACGGATAGGCCACGTTTTCAAACACGGTTTTGTGCGGCCAAAGGGCATATGACTGAAACACCAGCCCAAGATTGCGCTCTTCCGCCGGAACTTCACTGCGCGGTGTGCCGTCATACACTTTGTTGCTGCCGATGGTGATAGAGCCTTGAGTGGGTTTTTCCAGCCCGGCAACCGCGCGCAGTAATGTGGTTTTACCGCTGCCGGACGGGCCGAGCAGGGAAACCACTTCACCGCGTTTCAGGTTCATGGCCACGCCTTTTAATACCGGATTGTCGCCGTAGGTTAAATGCAGGTTCTCGACCGATAATTCAATCATGTAATTTGACTCCAAAACGAAGGGCAATTCCCAGGCCTACGACCACCAGCAGAATGTTGATAAACGACAGCGCCGCCACGATATCAATCGCGCCCGCCGCCCACAGGGAAACCAGCATCGAGCCGATGGTTTCGGTGCCCGGCGACAGCAGATACACCCCGGTTGAATATTCGCGCTCAAAAATCAGGAACATCAGCAGCCACGAGCCAATCAGGCCATAGCGGGCGAGCGGAATAGTGACGTGGCGGGTAATTTGCCCGCGCGTGGCTCCGGCGCTGCGGGCGGCTTCTTCCAGCTCCGGTCCTACCTGCAACAGCGTAGAGGAAATCAACCGCAGCCCGTACGCCATCCACACCACCGTGTACGCCAGCCAGACGCTAAAAATGGTGCTGCGCAACGACCGTAGCCAGACAATCAGGTTATCGCGCAGCCACTGCGACCACGGCATCCCTGAAAGCCAGCCGGATTTGAGCGCGTTATCGAGCCACATCGGCAGAAACAGGAACATCCACAGGAACGCGAGCCCGGCGAGCAGACCGGGAACCGCCCGCGGAACCAGCACGCTGTAATCGAGGAAGCGGGTGGTGTTGTCCGGTTTTCGGTGCATGGCGATGCCGACAAACAGATAACAGCCCACCGCCAGCGCGCCACCAAAGACGCCAATCGCCATCGAGTTGACGATGGCCCGCAGCAGGTTCGGCTGCGCCCAGATGGTGCGGAAAGTGTCGAGCGAAAGCTCATTCCAGATGGACACGCCCACGCCCCAGTTGGAGATAAAGGCACGCAGGATAACGCCCAGTAGCGGCACGCCAATGGTTACCGTCAGCCAGAAAGCCACGACGGCACCGGCAACCCAGCGCCATTTGCCCAATGGCAACGCGCGCGCCTGCGAGGCTTTCCCTTTCACGGTCACAAAACGGTTGGCGGTGCGCATCAACCGGCGCTGCAACATCACCAGCGGAATAGTGATGCAAATCAGCACCACGGCGACCGCCGCCATCAGATGATACGACGGCGTACCGAGTTTGTTGGTGAGCTGGTACAGATAGGTCGCCAGCACCATATTGCCTTCCGGATCGCCCAGTACCAGCATCAGCCCGAACACTTCCAGTCCGAGGAAAAACAGCAGCACGATGGCATACAGAATCGACGGTCTCACCATCGGCAAGCTCACGGAGGTCATCACCTGCAGCGGCGATGCCCCGGCGATACGCGCGGCTTCTTCCACATCGGAACCGACGCTGCGCAACGCCGAGGAGATGTACAAATAGGCGTGCGGCACGTGCGTCAGACCGGCGATCACCACGATGCTCGACATGTCGTAGATGTTCCACGGCACGAAGCCAATCAACGATTGCGCCCACAGCGAGAAGAAGCCCACCGGACCCGCGGCCACCACGTAGCCAAAGCCCAGCACCATCGGCGAAACGAAGATAGGCACGAGGATCAGCGGCTCAATCAGGCGTCTGCCGGGTAAATCGGTGCGCACCATCAGGAACGCCAGCACCCCGCCGAGCGGTATCGCGATAACCACCAGGCCGAACGCCAGAATAAAGCCGCTCTTGAGGGCCTTGTAGAAATCAGGATCGGTGAAAATAAAGCCAAAGGATTCAAGGCTCCACTCCTTCGACGGCGAGAAGAATGGAGCGGAAAGGAAACTTTGTATCACGATGAACGACAGCGGGGTGTAGATAACCAGCGCGGTTATCAACACCACAATGCCACGCGGCAGGCTTTGCCACTTTCTGCGTAATGCATTCATACGACTTCCCTTAGATGTCGGATGGTGCTCACGCTTATCCGACCTACGAATTGCTGTTGTAGGGGGAATAGGCGAAACGCTATCCCCCATTTTATGCCACTATTTTGCGGCAGCGGTGCGCCACTGCTTGATGTAATCCAGACGTTTTTTCGGCTGCAGGTATTCCAGCAAAGACTCATCAACCGGGATCGGTTTCAGTGCGTTGCCCAACATTTTGGTCATGCCGTCGATGTCGTTTTTCCCTTCGATATCGTTGCGGATAGACGGAATGTCGGCCTGATTTGCCAGAATGCTCTGCCCTTTTTCAGACAGCACATAGTCCAGCCACAGCCTGGCGGCATTGCTGTTTTGCGCCTGTTGGCTGATGAAGGAAACGCGCGACAGCACCAGGGTGTAATCCTTCGGATAGGAAATCCCCAGTGATGGATCCGTTTTGGCACGTGCTTCTGCGTAGGAACCCAGAATATTGAAACCGACCAGGTTTTCGCCCGAGGAGACCCTTTCCATCATCGTGCCCGTCGAGGACTGCACGGCAAGGCCGCCTTTGGCTACGTCTGCCAGGGTTTTGAAATAGTTTGGATCGGCTTTGGAATCCTGTACCGAGAGCATAAAGCCGAGGCCGGATTTCTCGATATCGTAGGTAGTGACTTTGCCTTTAAATTTGTCGGTCTGGCTGGCGATGAGCTTTGCCAGCGCCGCGTGAGAATCCGGGACTTCGTTGGCCGGGATCAGCCGTTTGTTATAGATAAAGACCACCGGCTCGTAGGTCGTGCCGTAGGCTTTATTTTTCCACACCGCCCATTTCGGCAGTTGGCTCTGTTCAGGCGAGGCGTACTCCTGGGCGTAATCGGTGGCGAGCTTGAGCGCCGTATCCATCGATGAACTCCAGACCACGTCGCCACTGCCGCCGCCTGCGGCCTGTTCGCTGATAAAACGGTTGTACAGTTCGGTACTGTTCATATCGTTATATTCAACTTTAATGCCCGGATAGGTCGCTTCAAAACCTTTAATCAGCGGCCCGGCGGCTTTGGTGTCAGTGGTGGAATAGATAACCACTTTGCCTTCTTTCGTCGCGGCATCAACGACTTTCTGATAGTCAGCCGGATAGCCCTGCGGCAGGGCTGAGAACGCGGAGGATGAAATGAAAACTGCGGCAGAGATCAGAGAAATACGGAATGTGTTCGACATTATAGTTAACCTTTTAGTTACATTTGAGGAACTAAAAGTCAACATAGCCTAATGCGTTCAGCAGGCAATAGGGGAAGGCCCTCTCTCTGCCCGAAGTGTGATTTCTGGCATTTTTTAAGCAATAAACACCATTAAAACCACGAAAAGAGCGTGAGCCTTAGCTTGTTTACGCGTTACTCCTGGGCCAAAACGCAGGCATAGCCGTTCCCTGGCCATGCCCCGCAAATAGACTGGGTGACCACTTACAAACTCGAATGTTAGAAAAGTGTAGGAATAACACGGTAAGCCAATCTGCGTGCCTCTGAAAGTTGTAACATCGCGTTAGATACACTTAATGGGATTGTTATGTCTTTAGTACGCACCATGATTTACATTCTTCTTGCTGCTGTTTTGGCAAGTGCTGTGTTGTTCGGTTTGTGGTTCGATGTGCATGTTCTGCAAGATAAACTCGGCGAGATATCCGTAACCGAAACACTTCAAGCAGGAATGCTTGCGGCGATAGTAGTCATTCACTTCAAGCTGGTTAATGACTCCGCATTCATGCGTAACTGTAATCTCCTGATCGGTGGTTTTTTCCTTGCGATGCTGATTCGGGAACTCGATGGTTTATTCGATCTCATCTCTCACGGTAGTTGGGTATGGTTTGCTTTACTCTCCTCCATCCTTGTGATTGCTTACACAGCAAGACATCATCGCAGGACATTGGCTGAACTTTCACGCTATCCGCTTACGCCTTACTACGGAATGATGATTTCCGGGTTGGTATGTATTTTAGTCTTTTCAAGATTGTTCGGTATGCACTCGCTATGGGAATCGGTGCTCGGAGATGAGTATCTTCGGGTCGTGAAAAACATGGTTGAAGAAGGCTCTGAGTCGTTCGGTTATACGTTGTGCCTGACAGCAAGCATCGCTTATTACTTCTACCAGCGTAGATCAGAGCGTAGTTTGAACGAGCAACCACCAACGGTCTCATAGAAAACAGGGAACATTGCGCCCCCTGTTGTCATTTCTTTAAGCGATACGCCCGCCAACCACTAACAGTTTTTAAATCGCACATGATGCGCGCAGCGAATCTGTGAACGCCGAATGAGATAGAAAAACGACGTTTTCTGTCGGGCATGATGACGACATTTTCGCGATATCATTCTTGAATTTTAATGTTGCCACGATGTTAATTTTTGCGTAATCTCCACGCTTTCGGAGACGTAAAAATGTCCGTCACAGATTCCCTCCTCGCATTCACTTTCGCCGCAGCGTTATTAACGCTGACCCCCGGGCTTGATACTGCATTAATTCTACGAACGTCGGTTGCCGAAGGCGGCAAAAAAGCCGTCCATGCGGCGCTGGGCATCGATCTGGGCTGCTTTATCTGGGGGGCTCTGGTGGCGTTTGGCCTTGGCGCGTTGCTGGCGGTGTCGGGGTAATCCCCCCATTTTTAACGGAGGTGATAAATAGAATCAGGTCATGCGTTGAATATGCTGCATCGGCGTGAAGCCATTTAATGCCATATTTGGTCGTTCGTGATTATAAAACCATTGCCACTG
>NZ_JALIGE010000059.1:0-4121 GCF_024764835.1 Scandinavium hiltneri
GCAGTGGCAATGGTTTTATAATCACGAACGACCAAATATGGCATTAAATGGCTTCACGCCGATGCAGCATATTCAACGCATGACCTGATTCTATTTATCACCTCCGTTAAAAATGGGGGGATTACCCGTGTTCCTCTCTTAATCCCCGTTGAATACTTCGTTCGTAGTGCGTCCACTTTGGCTTGAGTTATGCCCAGGTAGGCGCGAGTGTGCTCCGTTGACCGATGGCCCAACATCTTACTAATGACTTCTAAATCCTCATTATTATTATGGGCAATCGTTGCCACGGTCTTACGTGCACTGTGCATACTGATCACTGCGTCCTGTGGTAACAATTTCTGCATCTTGAGCTTGTCCACTGCATACTGAATCTCTACATGGATTTTCGAACGGCTGATCGGCTTACCTCTGCTCCGGTTGCTGTCATTCTGGAATACATGCACATTATCCCCGCGCTCGTTATAGCGAGCCTTGAGCACCTCTCTTGCCGTCTCCGTCAATTCCACTTCTACGGCTTCCTTGGTCTTGTCCTGGGTGATGCGCAATACCTTGCTACCAATGTCCAGTTCGTCCCATCTCCATGACCGAAGGTCAACACCGCGAAGCTGTGTCTCTACTCCTATAAGGAAGAGATCCGCCACTGTCTGGCTCTTCTTCGCGATTTCTTCCACTACCATCTTCACCTGATCGGCGCTCTCCAGTCCGTCTGTACGCTTTGCACCCTTACTAATTGCCATTTCTCTACCTCCTCAATCTGTCTCGATGGAGTAAATATTGATCAAAAACATATAGATAGCAAGATCATTTTGCATGTATTTGCATAAATGTCTTATTGGAGGAATTTCAACGATATTAAGTGGCATTAAACGCGATTAAACCCGATTTAGGGGGCGCGGTTACTTGAGTTGCTTAACGGCGTGATCGAGGCCACCCCAATTCTGCCGTCCGTCCGTACCGAATATCTAAGCCATTGATTTATAATGATTTTATTCAATTTCCTCTTGTTTCATGAAAACTACATCTTGTCAATATATTTATTTTTCCATGCTGATTTTGCCCCAGGAATAGCCGAAAAAAGGCCAATAAATCGAGGTTGATCATAAGTGCTTGTTTCTACATAGAGATGAATAGGACAGATAACCTGAATGTCCTATTGAGGAGCGATATTGCACAGTAAAGGCGGCGTTAATGATAACGTCTCTCATTCAATTGATTGCATGATGAAATGATTAGAATGCTAACTAATTGTGGGTTTTTTGGCATGAAAATAAACCGATGTTTCATTTTTAGAAAAAGTCGTTAAGCCTTTCCGGTGGTGTTGGAATAGTACATTTGTCACGACGATCAGCTAAGAGCCGCACGGCGCAAGGTTTCAACAAAGTTAAGCGCTGCTGAAATGAAAGTTTAAAGTTTAACTTAGGCTACATTTCCTTGTTTATTTTATGGTTAATAACGTAGGGTTACTGCTTGATTTGTAGTGTGTTTAATGGTCTATTTGTGCCACTTTGCGCGGTAATAGTAGCACAGAACAAATGACAGAGCAGGGCGTAGACCTCAGTAGATATTTAAGGCACGGAGCGAAGATTACAGAAAATGGGTCTGACGATTGGCAAACTCCGAGAATTATCTACGAGGTGTTAAATAAGCGGTTCAGGTTTACTCGTGATGCAGCAGCCACGGCAGAAAATAGCCATTGTTTGAAATGGTGGAGTAGAGAAGATAACGCCTTATTAATGGATTGGACTCAGGAGAAATCTATTTTCTGTAACCCGCCTTATTCTAAGGTGGCTGAGTTTTTAGCAAAGGCACACGAGCCAGAGACAGCAGTATTTTTAATTCCGTTCAGACCGCAGACGGGATTTTTCTTGCGGTATGTTTGGGCTTCGCCATATCTGCATGAAATGATGATTATCCATCGTGGTATGAGGTTTATTCATCCAGAGAGATCAGACAGTGTTAGATCTCCGATGCCTGTAGTGGTGTTGGTTTATCATAACAAGCCCAGGGAGCGGGATTTATTAATCACGGTGAAGTGTGCGGATACTCTGAAACCCTTGCATGTGGTGGCGGGGCAGAGGCCTGGCCATCCATTGGAGCATGGTCACAGCATCAGAGATCAGATAATCCAGGAACATCAGCGTGGAGCGTCCGTTGCGGATCTGGTGAAGAAATACGAAGGGAAAGTGTCCCGGCGTAGTGTCTACCGTTGGCTAAAGTAACGAAATGGTACTTTGGATAACCCCTATCAAGATTGATACCCCTATCAGAACTGATACCCCCACCCCTATCAATCCTGATAGGACTACCCCTATCAAGTCTGATACCCGATAAGAATAAGTTAATAACAATTAACCTAATAAGAATGATCTTTATTCTTTTATGGTTCTTGCGCTGGTCGCAAATATTATTTGCTGGCGGCTCTTCGCCGTCACTCAAGGGGAAATGTCCTGGTACGCCGTTTGATGGCTTCCCGGACACCCCTGTTCCGCTCACGACGCAGCAAGGCGTTACTATTTACATTCTGGATTGTGCCAGGCTTTGGCCTTCGTGAAACGAGGCACAAGCATACTACGCCGTGGCGTAAATCACCTTGGCGCTGTGCGCGGAATTACCATCTGACCAACCAACTACCGTTGATTGACCATCTGATAAGCTGACTAACTTCAATCATCCATTCATGAACTAACGTTCACCCATGTAAGGTTTCAGTAAGTCAGGGGCTAAAGCTCACTTACTCTCATACCTCGTGTAAGTTCCCTAAGCCAACCAATCCAATCACTTATTAACCCTCCTACCTCCTGTAGTCGTGCTAATGGTTCTTGGGGTTGGGGATAAGTGCCAGAGGGCGGCAGTAGTGCAAGCATAACGCGCTTAGGCGCGCTGTAAGCGATTTTAATAGGGCAGGGAATGCAGAGGTAGCCTGAAAGCGTCAGAACGTCATACAGAGCGTTACAGGAGGATTTAATGCTATCTTATCGGTTAACTGCTCGGGTATGGATCATACCACAGATTTGTGTTGACAGCTATAGTTATTTTTTGTTATAAAGAGCATTAATCGCAAAGCAAAAATATAACGCCTTGAAAAAGATCAAAAATATTTCACAAAATCACCGTTGAGGGGTTGACAAAAGTTCAGAAAAATGTTAAAGTAGTCTTATGGCATAAAACTTTATCCACACAATCTAATCAACGCACTTTGAGCCGTCAGGCTGCAAGGTGTCTTTTTTATATACGCCAACCATAGGAGGTCAAACTGAGATATTTCGACGTTGAAGATACACTTCGACAATTAAAAGACGGAACCACCACCCGTTACCACATTCGAGCATTACGTAACGCTTGCCGCGCTCGTGGATACCACGAAAGAGAAGCCTTTCTCACAGAAGTATTGAAGCGCTGGGATGAAATCCGCACTGCGACCACTGAGTAATCTCACGAAGGAGAAAACACGATGAAAATCAATTTCACAACAGAAACTTACGAGGCGTTGATCAACCGTGCCAACAAAGAAGACAAACCCGCTGCCGCTCTGGTATCGGAACTCATAACAGCGATCCTTAGCAAAGAGGAAAATAATGAAGACAACAAAACACGAAAAGCTATTCCTGGCGATTGACTATGATTTACTCGGAATCACTTCCGTAGAAGTTAACGGCGAAACCCACGAAGTAAAACTCCACCACAAAATCGTTTACTCCTATCTGCAAAGCCTGTCCGGCACATTTAAACAGGTTACACCTTCGTTAACTGGTATCGGTAAACGGCTCGGCCTCGGTACAGATCAAACAGTACGCCGTCACATTAAAGACCTTGTTTCTTTTGGATGGCTACATGTGAAAGAGCGTTCAGGGTGTACAAGCATCTTCACCGTTCTACCTTATGCACAAGAAACGCAGCAGGAAGCCCCAGAAGAAGCGCCAGCACCAACAATGACCAAAGTTATTGAGGACGCTGTGATCGTGGCTGAGAGCGCCCCTGAAAGCGTTGCAACAACGGTAATCCCCCCGAAAAACCGGTGTGTTTATAAGTAGAATTTTCTCGTAATCTGAACCGGGGAGACCTCTATGAAAAAATCACGTTTTACCGACAGCCAGATCATGGCCATTCTTAAGCAAGCTGAG
>NZ_JALIGE010000058.1:0-3226 GCF_024764835.1 Scandinavium hiltneri
ATTATATCGTTGGGTATTACAGCGCGCTCAGGCCGCATGAATATAACGGCGGGTTACCCCCCAACGAATCGGAAAATCGATACTGGAAAAACTCTAAAGTGGTGGCCAGTTTTTGTTGACCACTACAGAGGATGTAAAAGTTATCCTTATCTATATCAAATTCGTAGTTAACAAGTGGACTGCCGCTTGGTTGGTATACGGACTGTTGAATATCCTGAATACGCTTCTGAGAAATCAACTTGCCATGATGGAACAGCTTTATTGTGCCAGCATCTTTTTTGTAACTCAGGAATCCGCTATCAGCACTTCCCGTAACATGTCTCTCAATACTCCAGCCATCACGGCACACGATGTTGTCAGCCATCGCAAATGCAGGAAAAGTCAGGCATGCGGTTGCAGCCAAAGCCAGTATCAGTCGTTTCATTTAAATCGGGTTCCAAAGAAAAACAACACGACGACCAGAATCCCAATAGAAGGCCGCAAGACATTTCAACCGTTATGCGTACCAAGATTACCATCAGCAACCAGGCCAAGGATGACCACAAAACCCCGGATTCTGCCTGATTCCATATTAGTGCGCATAATGTGTTGAACATGTTAAATGGCTGCACGAAGTGCGGACATTTAGCCTTCAGCGCTGAATTATCAGGCAGTGTACATTCACTGACACAGACAAACATTGCTGCAAAGACGGGATTGTTGATGCGTCTTTAATGTTTATGGTTAAGCATCGGCAGGCACGACTATGCGCCTGTTATTTAAAACTATTCTAAGGTGTTTCGCTATCTTAAAGCAATGCAGTTTATGCCGGGATTTCTACTTTCCCAGCGCTGCTTTAACCAGTTCAGATAACAAATGTAAACTGATACATCTCCTTCTGTCATGTAATCGTTGCGCTGAATCTTCCGGGTCAGGGGCCAGAATGCCACCGTTCCGTAAGGTGTTTCACATATAACTACTTTCATGTTTCCGTGCAGCAAAGTTTCAAAAATGATGCCGTTCTTTTTTAGCGCATCTTCGGCATCCATAAGTATTTCATCACGCATTTTATGTACTGAATGGTAATGCTCACGTGAGATTTTCATTGCAGAACGCCGTAAAGCTGATTCCTTTGCATTTTCTGCCACGGAGATAAAGACAACGGTATCCGGAGAATAAATCCTGCGACGAGAGAAGTCTTTATCAAGTTCATATTCCCCGGGATTGTTTTTCCATCGGGCATAACCATGAAGAGATGGCAGGTCATTGCAGAAATACTGGAAGTTATGCCATCGTTCGCACACAGTCACACCTTTATAACCTTTAAAGTATTGTTTGCCTTTGCTTGTCATATAACACCTCGCCAGCATGTTATGCCAGAGAATGAATGACCTTGTACGTTGATGTGTTTTGGTATCCTGAATGGTTGGATGTCCTCCATTTCCAATGTATCCCACATCATAATAACGGGGCTTCATCAGTAAGGTTACGCGCTCCTCTTCTGAGGACGGGAATGCACAATCCGAAACCGCACCTGATTTAATATGCGCCCCATAGACCTCTTTAACTATGCCGCTATCTTTAAATTTAACAACATAATATCCACGTCTTGATTTATCTTCTGAACGACCAAGAATGGAGCACTCACCATTATGCTTTGTTGCAAACACTGCTCCGGGAAACAATGTGTCGTGAGTGTAGTTCTGGTGATATTTTTTGTTTCGAAAGTGAGACATGTAATATTTCCTGAGTGACGAAGAGAAGGGAGAAAAAGAATCGGGTCGGGTCCTACTTTTCCCTTTAACTTCTGTCAGGCCAGCACTGCGGGTGGAGGTCAGGATTAAATTTAAGAATCCATTCAAAAAAAATAAAATTTATAAAGACAGGTAACACAATGCGACAGATAACGTATCACTTTGCCAGTGGCGTTCTGAGGCTGTCACTGAGTCAGTGCAGCACTCATGCCTTATCATGCGCTAATACGCTCAGAATGCGCTACACGCCCTGTAAATCAGGCTCGGGGCAGGGCGTGCAGAGCCTGTTTGATGGCATAATTACAGCACATGCAGCACTGTCTATTTATACAGTTGAATGAAATCAGTGCAGATTGTGACCAGTGACTGCCCAGGAGCGACTGTAGGCTGATGCATGGCTTTGCACTGACCGTGTCGCCTTGATGGCCTGTGATGCGTTGTACGCACCCGGTTATGCCGGGGTGCTGCACCGGAATGACCCGATAGGGTATGGGAATAAAAAATAATATATTTTATTTACAGGTATAAATATCCGTGATAGCATCGCCGCAAGGTTTGCCGGGGTTAATGTTTTATATACTTATACTTATACTTATACTTATTCTTACTCTGTTATCTTAATCAGTTCTCTGTACTTACTCTGCATCTTCTTTTATTGTTTCAATATTCTCCCAATATTAAGCCCTCCGCAGGGAGAGCCATACGGCTTGAGTTTACAAATAACAAACTAAAATAAAATATTAAAGGAAGGGAAGGTCTCCACAGAAGTGAAGACCCGCTGTGTTAGCAGTAACAGTTGACTCAGAACTTAACCTTGTCAAAATCTATTTTGATGTTATCTTTCATTGCATCTATATCATCAACATCCTTTGACTGCCGGGCTGACTTCAGCTCCATAAGGATTTCTTTAAGAAGGTCTGCCTGAACAAACTGAATCACTTTTGACTCGTAAGCTGTAACGCTTCTGATTATCCATAGCGCACAAATAATAGTTATAATGATTTTTATTGCGTTGACGCATTTGCATCTGTGACGAAGTTATTGCTATTGCCGGAGATGAAAGCAGTAAACCAGATACTGATATAAGCAAGGGAAGGGCGTTTAACTTTTTTATTCAACACCTTCCTGCATAATGCATTCAAGCCCCATTGCATCGCCACCCCATAAAGATATAGTGGGTGCCCCACCTGACGCACCCTGAGTGCTCATATCCAGTGCGAGGATGTAAAAGTTATCCTTATCCTTATCTATATCAAATTCGTAGTTAACAAGTGGACTGCCGCTTGGCTGGTATACGGACTGTTGAATATCCTGAATACGCTTCTGAGAAATCAACTTGCCATGATGGAACAGCTTTATTGTGCCAGGGTAATCCCCCCGAAAAACCGGTGTGTTTATAAGTAGAATTTTCTCGTAATCTGAACCGGGGAGACCTCTATGAAAAAATCACGTTTTACCGACAGCCAGATCATGGCCATTCTTAAGCAAGCTGA
>NZ_JALIGE010000057.1:0-1766 GCF_024764835.1 Scandinavium hiltneri
CCTCGAGTTAGCAAGCGAAAGCGCGTAACTCACTGCTCTTTAACAATTTATCAGACAATCTGTGTGGGCACTCAAAGTGACATGGATTCTTAAACGTCGAAAGACGCTAAATAGAATACCAAGTCTTATGAGTGAACATACGTAATTCATTACGAAGTTTAATTCATGAGCATCAAACTTAAATTGAAGAGTTTGATCATGGCTCAGATTGAACGCTGGCGGCAGGCCTAACACATGCAAGTCGAGCGGTAGCACAGGAGAGCTTGCTCTCTGGGTGACGAGCGGCGGACGGGTGAGTAATGTCTGGGAAACTGCCCGATGGAGGGGGATAACTACTGGAAACGGTAGCTAATACCGCATAACGTCTTCGGACCAAAGAGGGGGACCTTCGGGCCTCTTGCCATCGGATGTGCCCAGATGGGATTAGCTAGTAGGTGGGGTAATGGCTCACCTAGGCGACGATCCCTAGCTGGTCTGAGAGGATGACCAGCCACACTGGAACTGAGACACGGTCCAGACTCCTACGGGAGGCAGCAGTGGGGAATATTGCACAATGGGCGCAAGCCTGATGCAGCCATGCCGCGTGTATGAAGAAGGCCTTCGGGTTGTAAAGTACTTTCAGCGAGGAGGAAGGCGTTGTGGTTAATAACCGCAGCGATTGACGTTACTCGCAGAAGAAGCACCGGCTAACTCCGTGCCAGCAGCCGCGGTAATACGGAGGGTGCAAGCGTTAATCGGAATTACTGGGCGTAAAGCGCACGCAGGCGGTCTGTCAAGTCGGATGTGAAATCCCCGGGCTCAACCTGGGAACTGCATTCGAAACTGGCAGGCTAGAGTCTTGTAGAGGGGGGTAGAATTCCAGGTGTAGCGGTGAAATGCGTAGAGATCTGGAGGAATACCGGTGGCGAAGGCGGCCCCCTGGACAAAGACTGACGCTCAGGTGCGAAAGCGTGGGGAGCAAACAGGATTAGATACCCTGGTAGTCCACGCCGTAAACGATGTCGACTTGGAGGTTGTGCCCTTGAGGCGTGGCTTCCGGAGCTAACGCGTTAAGTCGACCGCCTGGGGAGTACGGCCGCAAGGTTAAAACTCAAATGAATTGACGGGGGCCCGCACAAGCGGTGGAGCATGTGGTTTAATTCGATGCAACGCGAAGAACCTTACCTACTCTTGACATCCAGAGAACTTAGCAGAGATGCTTTGGTGCCTTCGGGAACTCTGAGACAGGTGCTGCATGGCTGTCGTCAGCTCGTGTTGTGAAATGTTGGGTTAAGTCCCGCAACGAGCGCAACCCTTATCCTTTGTTGCCAGCGGTTCGGCCGGGAACTCAAAGGAGACTGCCAGTGATAAACTGGAGGAAGGTGGGGATGACGTCAAGTCATCATGGCCCTTACGAGTAGGGCTACACACGTGCTACAATGGCGCATACAAAGAGAAGCGACCTCGCGAGAGCAAGCGGACCTCATAAAGTGCGTCGTAGTCCGGATTGGAGTCTGCAACTCGACTCCATGAAGTCGGAATCGCTAGTAATCGTAGATCAGAATGCTACGGTGAATACGTTCCCGGGCCTTGTACACACCGCCCGTCACACCATGGGAGTGGGTTGCAAAAGAAGTAGGTAGCTTAACCTTCGGGAGGGCGCTTACCACTTTGTGATTCATGACTGGGGTGAAGTCGTAACAAGGTAACCGTAGGGGAACCTGCGGTTGGATCACCTCCTTACCTTAAAGAACCTGCCTTTGTAGTGTCCACACAGATTGTCTGAT
>NZ_JALIGE010000056.1:0-1467 GCF_024764835.1 Scandinavium hiltneri
TCGATGATGAATCGAAAGAAACATCTTCGGGTTGTGAGGTTAAGCGACTAAGCGTACACGGTGGATGCCCTGGCAGTCAGAGGCGATGAAGGGCGTGCTAATCTGCGATAAGCGTCGGCGAGGTGATATGAACCTTTGACCCGGCGATACCCGAATGGGGAAACCCAGTGTGTTTCGACACACTATCATTAAGTGAATACATAGCTTAATGAGGCGAACCGGGGGAACTGAAACATCTAAGTACCCCGAGGAAAAGAAATCAACCGAGATTCCCCCAGTAGCGGCGAGCGAACGGGGAGGAGCCCAGAGTCTGAATCAGCGCGCGTGTTAATGGAACGGTCTGGAAAGTCCGGCGATACAGGGTGATAGCCCCGTACATGAAAATGCACGCGTTGTGAACTCGAAGAGTAGGGCGGGACACGTGGTATCCTGTCTGAATATGGGGGGACCATCCTCCAAGGCTAAATACTCCTGACTGACCGATAGTGAACCAGTACCGTGAGGGAAAGGCGAAAAGAACCCCGGCGAGGGGAGTGAAAAAGAACCTGAAACCGTGTACGTACAAGCAGTGGGAGCCTACTCGTTAGGTGACTGCGTACCTTTTGTATAATGGGTCAGCGACTTATATTCTGTAGCAAGGTTAACCGAATAGGGGAGCCGAAGGGAAACCGAGTCTTAACTGGGCGTTAAGTTGCAGGGTATAGACCCGAAACCCGGTGATCTAGCCATGGGCAGGTTGAAGGTTGGGTAACACTAACTGGAGGACCGAACCGACTAATGTTGAAAAATTAGCGGATGACTTGTGGCTGGGGGTGAAAGGCCAATCAAACCGGGAGATAGCTGGTTCTCCCCGAAAGCTATTTAGGTAGCGCCTCGTGAACTCATCTTCGGGGGTAGAGCACTGTTTCGGCTAGGGGGTCATCCCGACTTACCAACCCGATGCAAACTACGAATACCGAAGAATGTTATCACGGGAGACACACGGCGGGTGCTAACGTCCGTCGTGAAGAGGGAAACAACCCAGACCGCCAGCTAAGGTCCCAAAGTCATAGTTAAGTGGGAAACGATGTGGGAAGGCTCAGACAGCCAGGATGTTGGCTTAGAAGCAGCCATCATTTAAAGAAAGCGTAATAGCTCACTGGTCGAGTCGGCCTGCGCGGAAGATGTAACGGGGCTAAACTATGCACCGAAGCTGCGGCAGCGACACAATGTGTTGTTGGGTAGGGGAGCGTTCTGTAAGCCGTTGAAGGTGGCCTGTGAGGGTAGCTGGAGGTATCAGAAGTGCGAATGCTGACATAAGTAACGATAAAGCGGGTGAAAAGCCCGCTCGCCGGAAGACCAAGGGTTCCTGTCCAACGTTAATCGGGGCAGGGTGAGTCGACCCCTAAGGCGAGGCCGAAAGGCGTAGTCGATGGGAAACAGGTTAATATTCCTGTACTTGGTGTTACTGCGAAGGGGGGACGGAGA
>NZ_JALIGE010000055.1:0-1392 GCF_024764835.1 Scandinavium hiltneri
TGGAGCTGAAATCAGTCGAAGATACCAGCTGGCTGCAACTGTTTATTAAAAACACAGCACTGTGCAAACACGAAAGTGGACGTATACGGTGTGACGCCTGCCCGGTGCCGGAAGGTTAATTGATGGGGTTATCCCTTGTGGAGAAGCTCTTGATCGAAGCCCCGGTAAACGGCGGCCGTAACTATAACGGTCCTAAGGTAGCGAAATTCCTTGTCGGGTAAGTTCCGACCTGCACGAATGGCGTAATGATGGCCAGGCTGTCTCCACCCGAGACTCAGTGAAATTGAACTCGCTGTGAAGATGCAGTGTACCCGCGGCAAGACGGAAAGACCCCGTGAACCTTTACTATAGCTTGACACTGAACATTGAGCCTTGATGTGTAGGATAGGTGGGAGGCTTTGAAGCGAGGACGCCAGTTCTTGTGGAGCCAACCTTGAAATACCACCCTTTAATGTTTGATGTTCTAACGTAGACCCGTAATCCGGGTTGCGGACAGTGTCTGGTGGGTAGTTTGACTGGGGCGGTCTCCTCCCAAAGAGTAACGGAGGAGCACGAAGGTTAGCTAATCCTGGTCGGACATCAGGAGGTTAGTGCAATGGCATAAGCTAGCTTGACTGCGAGAGTGACGGCTCGAGCAGGTGCGAAAGCAGGTCATAGTGATCCGGTGGTTCTGAATGGAAGGGCCATCGCTCAACGGATAAAAGGTACTCCGGGGATAACAGGCTGATACCGCCCAAGAGTTCATATCGACGGCGGTGTTTGGCACCTCGATGTCGGCTCATCACATCCTGGGGCTGAAGTAGGTCCCAAGGGTATGGCTGTTCGCCATTTAAAGTGGTACGCGAGCTGGGTTTAGAACGTCGTGAGACAGTTCGGTCCCTATCTGCCGTGGGCGCTGGAGAATTGAGGGGGGCTGCTCCTAGTACGAGAGGACCGGAGTGGACGCATCACTGGTGTTCGGGTTGTCATGCCAATGGCATTGCCCGGTAGCTAAATGCGGAAAAGATAAGTGCTGAAAGCATCTAAGCACGAAACTTGCCCCGAGATGAGTTCTCCCTGACTCCTTGAGAGTCCTGAAGGAACGTTGAAGACTACGACGTTGATAGGTCGGGTGTGTAAGCGTAGCGATACGTTGAGCTAACCGATACTAATGAACCGTGAGGCTTAACCTTACAACGCCGAAGCTGTTTTGGCGTGAGAGACGACAATTTTTAGCTTGATAACAGATTAGCTGGGGTGCTTTTTTTAAGCATTCTGGTAACAGAATTTGCCTGGCGGCAACAGCGCGGTGGTCCCACCTGACCCCATGCCGAACTCAGAAGTGAAACGCCGTAGCGCCGATGGTAGTGTGGGGTCTCCCCATGCGAGAGTAGGGAACTGCCAGGCATCAAA
>NZ_JALIGE010000054.1:0-1083 GCF_024764835.1 Scandinavium hiltneri
GGTCGAGTAGACCAGAGGGATCCTCCCCCTCTGGCCGCTCACAGAACCGTACGTGAAGCTCTCACCTCATACGGCTCCTGTTATTCAACTCTATCTGATCATGAACTTCCAGTGTACAAACAGTGTCTTATTACGCTGTCTGATCCGCTCCAGTACTTCGCTGGCGCGGCTTTGATGCCACCGGTATTGCTTATAACGGCACCGGACCCACTTTACCAACCGCCAGTCCAGTATTCGCCATAATCTGTTCATTTCACTTGGATAAAACTTCCCATAATAATTGATCCATCCACGCAGCTGCGGGTTGATTCTTTCCGCAATTTCTTCTGCCGACAGGCTTGTCAGCCGCTGAATATTCCATTTACGGAATGTCCGGACGATGGCTTTCTGGGCCTTATTGCTTATTGCCGGTAGAAATCCGGTGAACAGACCACCTGCAATCTTCCTTGCTGCACGGCGGCGGAAGGTAAACCCAAGAAAATCGAATGAATAGTGGCCATCGCTTTTGCCTCTGGCCAGCGGGTGGCAGTTCACGATCCGGGTTTTCTCCGGATGTAACTCTAACCCGCAGTCTTTCATTCGTTCCCTGAGCTGGCTGAGAAGCAAACGCGCTTCCCATCGGCTCCGACAGTGAATGATGCTGTCATCGGCATACCTTTCCCATGCATTATTTGGGTAGTGTTTCTCCAGCCATTTATCCTGGGTGTAGTGCAGAAAAAGATTTGCCAGCAGTGGACTGATGACCCCACCCTGCGGGGTACCCTTTTCTGGTGAATGACGATGCCCGTCCGGGAAAATGATCTCAGCTTTCAGCCATCGCACTATGCAGAGTCTGACCCATGGGGCAGGATGCAGATGATCCACTGCCTTCAATAGCAGAGCATGATCAAGATTATCAAAGAAACCTTTGATATCCAGATCAATCACCCATTCGTATTTCCAGCAGTTCACTTTTGCCTGTGCAACGGCATCATGCGCCGATTTTCCCGGTCGATAGCCAAATGAAGAATCGCTGAACAACAGGTCCCACTGTGGTTCCAGCATCATCTTGACGGCCATCTGTGCTACACGATCGCTGACAGT
>NZ_JALIGE010000053.1:0-1062 GCF_024764835.1 Scandinavium hiltneri
AACCAACTGGGCTGACTCACGTCTGAATTCAGGACTAAAATTTTTTCTTTTCATTGGTGCACCTGTGTTGTTCTGAGGTGAGCATATCACCTCTGTTCAGGTGGCCAAATTCAGTGTGCCACTACACTCGCACTGGATATGAGTACTCAGGGTGTTTCAGGTGGTGCGCCAACCATAGCTCTCTGGGGTGGTGATGCGATGGGAATTGAGTGCATTTTACAGGAAGGTGCTCAATGAAAATGTTAATCACCCTTCCCTTGATTATATCTGCATCTGGCTTGCTGTTTTCAAATTCGTCAATGGCGATAACTCCATCACAGATGCAAATGAGAGTAAGTGCAGTGTGCAATTCATATTCCAGCACAACTCGAATAGCCAGTCCGGATGTGGTTTATGCGATGTGTCTGAATGGAGCGAATGAATCGATGCAGGGTCGAAATTTCGTGTGCGAAAAAGCACCCCGGCATAACCGGGTGCGTACAACGCATCACAGGCCATCAAGGCGGCACAGCCAGTGCAAAGCCATGCATCAGACCTGAAATGGCCTACAGTCGCTCCTGAGCAGTCACTGGTCACAATCTGCACTGATTTCATTCAGCTGTATAAATAGACAGTGCTGCATGTGCTGTAATTATGCCATCAAACAGGCTCTGCGCGCCCTGCCCCGAGCCTGATTTACAGGGCGTGTAGCGCATCCTGAGCGTATTAGCGCATGATAAGGCATGAGTGCCGCACTGACTCAGTGACAGCCTCAGAACGCCACTGGCAAAGTGATACGTTATCTGTCGCATTGTGTTACTTGTCTTTATAAATTTTATTTTTTTTGAATGGATTCTTTAATTTAATCCTGACCTCCACCCGCAGTGCTGGCCTGGCAGAAGTTAAAGGGAAAAGTAGGACCCGACCCGATTCTTTTTCTCCCTTCCCTTCGTCATTCAGGAAATATTACATGTCTCACTTTCGAAACAAAAAATATCACCAGAACTACACTCACGACACATTGTTTCCCGGAGCAGTGTTTGCAACAAAGCATAATGGTGAGTGCTCCATTCTTGGTCGTTC
>NZ_JALIGE010000052.1:0-715 GCF_024764835.1 Scandinavium hiltneri
CGCTTACCACTTTGTGATTCATGACTGGGGTGAAGTCGTAACAAGGTAACCGTAGGGGAACCTGCGGTTGGATCACCTCCTTACCTTAAAGAACCTGCCTTTGTAGTGTCCACACAGATTGTCTGATGAAAAATAAGCAGTAAAAAAATCTCTGCAGGCTTGTAGCTCAGGTGGTTAGAGCGCACCCCTGATAAGGGTGAGGTCGGTGGTTCAAGTCCACTCAGGCCTACCAAATTTCTGCTGATGCTGCGTTGCGGCGACACTCACATACTTGAGTATGCTTCGTGTCACCACGCCTTGCCTCAACAAAAATTAAGGTTGATGAGATTTAGTCTTTGCGATGGGGTTATAGCTCAGCTGGGAGAGCGCCTGCCTTGCACGCAGGAGGTCTGCGGTTCGATCCCGCATAGCTCCACCATCACTTTACTGCTTAAAATAAACTTCAGAGTGTACCTGAAAAGGTGTACTGCGAAGTTTTTGCTCTTTAAAAATCTGGATCAAGCTGAAAATTGAAACGACACACTGTTTCCTTTCTCCGTAATAAGAAAGGAAAATACGGTGTGTTCGAGTCTCTCAAATTATCGCAAGTCGATGATGAATCGAAAGAAACATCTTCGGGTTGTGAGGTTAAGCGACTAAGCGTACACGGTGGATGCCCTGGCAGTCAGAGGCGATGAAGGGCGTGCTAATCTGCGATAAGCGTCGGCGAGGTGAT
>NZ_JALIGE010000051.1:0-681 GCF_024764835.1 Scandinavium hiltneri
GGTGAAGGCGTTGACCTTCTTCTCGCCGCTGGCGACGTAGTGGCCGACCAGGGTCGCGGTGGTGATCCCGCCGGAGCAGGCGCCGAGGAGGTTGAGGTCCTTGCTGCCGGTGATCGACAGGACTACCTCGATGGCCTCCTTGAGCGCCTCGATATAGGTGGTCAGGCCCCATTCGCGCTGCGACTTGGTCGGGTTGCGCCAGCTGACGATGAAGGTCTGCACGCCGTTGCGCAGGCAGAAGCGCGCCAGGCTCTTGTCCGGCGACAGGTCGAAGACGTAGAACTTGTTGATCTGCGGCGGCACCACCAGCAGCGGGCGTTCGTGCACCGATTCGGTGATCGGCCGGTACTGGATCAGTTCCAGCACGTCGTTGCGGAACACCACGGCGCCCTCGGTGGTGGCCAGGTTCTTGCCCACCTCGAAGGCGTCCATGTCCACCTGGCTCGGCATCCCGCCGTTGTTCACCAGGTCCTTGGCCAGGTGGCCGAGGCCGTCCAGCAGGCTCTTGCCGCCGGTCTCGAAGAAGCGCTTGACCGCCGCCGGGTTGCTCAGGCTGTTGGTCGGCGACATCGCCTCGGTCAGCAGGTTGATGACGAACTGGCCACGACTGATGTCCTGCGGCGACAGGTCGCTGTGGCTGATCCAGCTGTGCAGCTCCTTGCGCCAGGCCAGGTAGGTCTG
>NZ_JALIGE010000050.1:0-559 GCF_024764835.1 Scandinavium hiltneri
GTCGTAGTGATGGGCAGGCTAGATGCGGGACGCGGCGGTTCGCCGCGAGATACTTGGAGTTGTTTCCGGGGAGGGTCGGGAGAATTGTCGGAAGGGAAAACTGGAAGAATTGGCAGTGCCAATTTTGTATCTGAATATATGGGGCGATTAACGAACGAAATGATCGCGGAATAACCTGCGGATTACCCGCGTGAAACTTTCATGACGCGATATACGCAGAATCCCCGACCAACGGCTGGATACTTCGCTCGATCCAGTCATTGGTTGGGTCGGTGCAAGAATTTCGAAACATATTACAAATTGCTACGAAACGGCGCCGCCTCGGCCGTCCCCGGCTCGGCGTCACTCCGCCGCCTGCGCCACGGCCTTGGCCTTCGCCAGCTTGCCGGCCGCCTCCAGCAGTTCCGGCGCGGCCCACTGCTCGGCGCTGAATTCGCGACGGATCAGGCCGAAACGCTTGGCCGCCTGGATCGAAGCATCCAGCCGGCCAAGGAAATCGGCGTCCAGGCGCGGCGACAGGGCGTCGCCCAGCTTGCGGCCACGGTACTCGCTCTGCAGG
>NZ_JALIGE010000049.1:0-558 GCF_024764835.1 Scandinavium hiltneri
AAGGGTTCCTGTCCAACGTTAATCGGGGCAGGGTGAGTCGACCCCTAAGGCGAGGCCGAAAGGCGTAGTCGATGGGAAACAGGTTAATATTCCTGTACTTGGTGTTACTGCGAAGGGGGGACGGAGAGGGCTATGTTAGCCGGGCGACGGTTGTCCCGGTTTAAGCATGTAGGCGGAGAGTTTAGGTAAATCCGGACTCTTATTAACGCTGAGGTGTGATGACGAGGTACTACGGTACTGAAGTAACAGATGCCCTGCTTCCAGGAAAAGCCTCTAAGCATCAGGTAACACGAAATCGTACCCCAAACCGACACAGGTGGTCAGGTAGAGAATACCAAGGCGCTTGAGAGAACTCGGGTGAAGGAACTAGGCAAAATGGTGCCGTAACTTCGGGAGAAGGCACGCTGATGTGTAGGTGAAGTCCCTGCGGATGGAGCTGAAATCAGTCGAAGATACCAGCTGGCTGCAACTGTTTATTAAAAACACAGCACTGTGCAAACACGAAAGTGGACGTATACGGTGTGACGCCTGCCCGGTGCCGGAAGGTTAATTGATGGG
>NZ_JALIGE010000048.1:0-526 GCF_024764835.1 Scandinavium hiltneri
CATCGCCTCTGACTGCCAGGGCATCCACCGTGTACGCTTAGTCGCTTAACCTCACAACCCGAAGATGTTTCTTTCGATTCATCATCGATTTGCGATAATTTGAGAGACTCGAACACACCGTATTTTCCTTTCTTATTACGGAGAAAGGAAACAGTGTGTCGTTTCAATTTTCAGCTTGATCCAGATTTTTAAAGAGCAAATATCTCAAACATGACTCACCGCATACGCGATAAATCAGTTTTGAGATAGGGGGCCGGCGACTTTCACTCACAAACCAGCAAGTGGCGTCCCCTAGGGGATTCGAACCCCTGTTACCGCCGTGAAAGGGCGGTGTCCTGGGCCTCTAGACGAAGGGGACACTGAAGTCTCAATCGCAAGACGCCTTGCTTCTCTACATCTATCAGACAATCTGTGTGGACACTACAAAGGCAGGTTCTTTAAGGTAAGGAGGTGATCCAACCGCAGGTTCCCCTACGGTTACC
Organism: Scandinavium hiltneri; assembly: GCF_024764835.1. Taxonomy (GTDB): domain Bacteria; phylum Pseudomonadota; class Gammaproteobacteria; order Enterobacterales; family Enterobacteriaceae; genus Scandinavium; species Scandinavium hiltneri. Next base: position 483 of record NZ_JALIGE010000048.1, read on the forward strand.
TTGTTACGACTTCACCCCAGTCATGAATCACAAAGTGGTAAGCG
>NZ_JALIGE010000047.1:0-512 GCF_024764835.1 Scandinavium hiltneri
GTGCGGTAGACAAGCTAATTGACTCTCAGCAAGCCCGCAATTTTTTCTTAGCATCTGATGCCATTCAATAATACGCGTTCGATATAAAAAAAGGCGGTGACATTCATTCATCGCCTTTTTTATGACATAGTAAAAGCTGCTACAACATGGCAGCGACTTCCGCGCCTTCGCGAATGGCACGTTTGGCGTCCAATTCGCCTGCCAATCTTGCCCCACCAATCAAGTGATATTGGGCTGTCAAGTCATCACCCACCGTAGGCATTAAGTGATTGACCGATTCTTGCCCCGCGCAGATAACGATACTATCAACGCGCAATAATTGGCTATGACCGTCTGGGTTAGTAATCCAAATGCCTTCATTGGTAATTTTCTCATAGCCAATGCCGCTCACCTGTTTGACGCCATGCTTGTTAATATGAGCACGGTGCACCCAGCCTGAGGTTTTATTGAGACCTGCCCCCAAGCGACCTTTTTTACGCTGCATCAAATACACTTCACGGGTTGGGGTAATG
>NZ_JALIGE010000046.1:0-487 GCF_024764835.1 Scandinavium hiltneri
TCTTCCTGAATACCACCAGAGTCGGTCAGGATCATATAAGCGTTAGCCATCAGGTAGACAAAGGGCAAGTAATCCTGCGGGTCGATCAGGATGATGTTATCAATCCCTTTCAGAATGCGGTTGACCGGCTCGCTGACGTTGGGATTGAGGTGCACCGGGTACACGACCTGCACCTCTGGATGCGAACGGGCAATCTCTGCCAGCGCGCTGCAAATCCGCTCAAACCCGCCGCCAAAGCTTTCACGACGGTGGCCGGTCACCAGGATCATTTTCTTGTTGGCATCCAGGAACGGGTAGCGTTGTGCCAGGCTGTCATGCAATGCAACATCACCCATCACCCGATCTCGTACCCAGAACAGCGCGTCAATCACCGTGTTACCTGTGACGAAGATATGGTCGTCCGGCAGCAGTTCGCGCAACAGGTTCTGACGCGAGTTTTCCGTCGGGGCAAAATGATACATCGCCAGATGACCGGTCAGTTTGCGGT
>NZ_JALIGE010000045.1:0-481 GCF_024764835.1 Scandinavium hiltneri
TCTTTGCGGAATTGTGACGCACAACTCACTTCGGAAGTTAGCGGAATGTTGCAGATTTTTAACCTGCTACCGACAATGAAACGGCGTTCCGTCTTCACCTGATGCGGGCCTTGGGGTAACATTCCCGGCAAAGGGTCCGTTTACCACGCCGTGGCGTTGGCTGGCGGCTCGACACTGGAGAAATTGCGCTATGAGCCTGACAGCTGTCGACGAGAAAGATGACAAGAAAGACAAACCCCTGGGCAGCCAAAGCCTGTTCCGCGGTTTGCAACTGATTGAGATCCTGAGTAACTTCCCTAACGGCTGCCCACTGGCGCACCTGTCTGAGTTGGCCGGCATGAATAAAAGTACCGTCCACCGCCTGCTGCAAGGGCTGCATACCAGCGGCTATGTCACCCAGGCCCCGTCGCCCGGTAGCTATCGCCTGACCACCAAGTTTATTTCTATCGGTCAGAAGGCGCTTTCCTCGCTGAATATTATC
>NZ_JALIGE010000044.1:0-480 GCF_024764835.1 Scandinavium hiltneri
TAACAAACTATGAGTAATATTCTAAAACGCATGGCCATTTTTTCTAAAGTTGTCGATTGCGGCGCATTCAGCATGGCAGCCAAAGAATTAGGCATTACGACCTCCGCCGTCAGCCAGCATATCCGCCAGCTGGAAAACGAGCTGGGCATTCAATTACTTCTGCGTTCTACTCGTTCACTGAGCCTGACCGAAGCCGGGCTGTGCTTTTATGAGGACTGTGTTCTGATGATCCATGCCGCCGAGCGGGGTCAACAGCGTATTGCCGCGCTGCGCGGCGAACTGGCCGGTGAGTTGCGCGTCGCCACCTCGACGGAATTTGCCACCCATTATCTGGTGCCGGCGCTACAGAGCTTCCTTGATGAACACCCACGCATCACGCTGAGGCTGGAAATTCATGATGAAAAGATCGACCTGATAGGCCAGCGTATCGATCTGGCGATCCGCGGTGGCGTAATGGCAGATTCCAGCTATGTCTCTACC
>NZ_JALIGE010000043.1:0-479 GCF_024764835.1 Scandinavium hiltneri
TTTCTGCGGCATGACGGCATTAGCCACCGGCTTCTATTCCATGCTGATCCTGCGCGTGCTGTTCGGCATGGCCGAAGGGCCAATCTGCGCCTCCGCCAATAAAATGATCAACGGCTGGTTCCCGAAGAAACAGGCGGCGACCGCCATGGGCCTGCTCAGTGCCGGTTCCCCTTTGGGCGGTGCCGTCGCCGGGCCGATCGTCGGCTACCTGGCGTTGGCGTTCGGCTGGCGACCGGCGTTTATGATCATCTGCTCGATCGGCATCGTCTGGATGCTGGTGTGGTTCTTCGTGGTGGCGGATAACCCGGCGAAAAGCAAACGCGTCAGCGATAAAGAACTTGCGCTGATTAACCAGATGAAGGAAGAAACCCACAGCGCCGAAGAAGAGCTGAGCAATGCCGCGCACGGGCTGGGCTACTACCTGAAGCAGCCGATCATCCTGGTCACCGCATTCGCCTTCTTCTGCTACAACTATATCC
>NZ_JALIGE010000042.1:0-472 GCF_024764835.1 Scandinavium hiltneri
GGGCGTGTCGGCGTGGCCGCCAAGCTGCGCGTTTCGGCCAGCGAATTGAAGATCGGCGAGATGCTCCCGGACATTCCGCTGTTGCGCTACGACGACGGACGCCTGCTGCCGCAGACGTTCCGCGGCTTCGCCGTGGTTTCCCGCGAGCTGCCGGGCCTGGCCCTGCAGGCCGGACGCTTCGACGCGGTGAGCCTGCGCAATTCGGCGGACATGCAGGACCTGTCGGCCTGGAGCGCGCCGACGCAGGAGTCGGACGGTTTCAACTACGCCGGCGCCGAATACCGCTTCAACCGCGAGCGCACCCAACTGGGCCTGTGGCACGGGCAACTGGAGGACGTCTACCGGCAGAGCTACGCCAACCTGCTGCACAAGCAGCGTGTCGGCGACTGGACCCTGGGCGCCAACCTCGGCCTGTTCGTCGATCGCGACGACGGCGCCGCGCGCGCCGGCGAGATCGACAGCCATACCGTCT
>NZ_JALIGE010000041.1:0-470 GCF_024764835.1 Scandinavium hiltneri
GTTCCGGTCCACCAGGTCGGTCTTGTCCCGCTGGTAGAGCACCGGGAACTGGGTCCGGTAGATCATCACGAGATCCTCGGCACTGACACTGAGCGCGATCGACACCGCGGCGTTGAGCAGATTCTCGGTGTGCCACCGATCTTTTGTGGTGCGCACCGGGACCTCTGGCGTCCACTTTGTGTCGGTGAGCTCTTCCCACAGCGGGGCATAGGCCTTGGTGAGGCAGTTCAAGCGCAGATAGGCCGGCACAGCGAACTGGTCGATCGCGGGATTGGAGCTGGCTGGGACCAAACCATTCACAAGACTGGCTTGAAGGTGCGCATTACCCGTAGCCCTGAACTGAAAATCAGCAAGAAGGCTTGCAGCTAAAGTGCCAAAGCGAACAAGTATCTTTGAACTCTCCGTATGACCTGCCGAGTACAGGGTGAGTACGTGCTCGGTTCCGGGTGGAATGATGGAGGGGTACATGG
>NZ_JALIGE010000040.1:0-468 GCF_024764835.1 Scandinavium hiltneri
TCAAATACGGTAAACGCAGTTAAGAATATAAATAGGTACACCATGATGTAGCGGCGGCGCATGTGTTGCGTTAGCAATGTCAAGTGGCTTGCTTGCTAACAGCGGCATTTCAAAAGCCGTGGTGAATAAATGCAGGTCAGTTAAATGCTTTACTGGTGTAGCGGTGGCATCGGCACCTACATGGCTATCTTTTACTTTTAAACTTTGAAATTTTGTTTTGCAGCAACCGCCCATACTCCCTTTGCTGCAATTGTCTTTTGTATCTTTTTGTACAAAACTAACATCAGTTGATTTCAATTTACCACAGCAATAAAACTGCTTTACCCCAATACCTAATGTGGAGAGGGAGTAAATGGTAATCAGTAATATGAGGGAAATCTTTTTCATTTTGTCTTTCACAAAGATACAACCTTTGGAATAGGGCGTTTATATAATTGTGGCAATGATTTATAGAATTCGGGGTTTGTT
>NZ_JALIGE010000036.1:0-467 GCF_024764835.1 Scandinavium hiltneri
GTGCGGGTGTCGAATATTCCGCTGCATGTGATGAGGCGTAGTTCTGGGCCGGCGGTATTGGCGTACACCTCGGTGGTAGGAAATGTGGTCTTGGAGTATTGGGCGGTTCGGTAAACAGTGAAGTCGTGGGTCTTTCCGGCGGTGTCGCGTACGGAGACACGGTCGCCTGCGGTGAGTGTGGCGAGTTCGTGGAAGGGCCCGTTGCCGTCGGGTGTGATGACGTGTCCTTCGATGACTGCGGGGCCGGGTTGACCCGGCCGAGGTGAGCCATTGAACCAGGCCACGCGCTGTACGTCGGCTCCGCTCGGTACGGCCACGGCACCAGACGCATCGAGCCCTAAGCTCAGCAAATCTTCGGACAAGCCCAGTCGGGGAATCGAGACGTTCGCTGGCTGTGCAACGTCGGCACTGCTGCGGGTGTTCACCGGGACCGACTTCGATGATGTGGGTGCCGCGGCGTGCGTGGC
>NZ_JALIGE010000037.1:0-467 GCF_024764835.1 Scandinavium hiltneri
CTCTTTACCGGTTTGCGGATTACGGCCAGTACGGGCCGAACGCTCACGCACGGTGAAGGAACCGAAACCTACCAGGGCCACATCATCCCCTTCCTTCAAGGATTCAGTAACAGATGCAATCACTGCATCTAAAGCACGCCCAGCTGCCGCTTTGGAAATATCAGCACCTGCGGCAATTTTGTCGATCAGTTGTGACTTATTCACTCTATCATCCCCTCTAGAATTCAATCGTCGCACCGAAAAATCCCTACGGCGCGACAGCTCAGCTGTTATATCAATCCCATCGTGCCTTGGCAAGCCACCGAAAGCGTGACAAAACGCGGGCCGACAGCTGTCTAACTTAGCGGTACAAAAAAAGACTGTCAAGTCCGAAATGACTTGCCAGCATAAGTTTTATCAATGGATTTTGCGATACGTCACTATTTTGCCGCTACCGGCAGTGCGCCGAAGGCCGGATTCAGCAACGC
>NZ_JALIGE010000038.1:0-467 GCF_024764835.1 Scandinavium hiltneri
CTGGTACCTGCCGCACTTCTGGGTAGCGACCCTGTTCGCCTGGTTCATGCTGCGCGTCATCCAGCGTCTCGGCCTATCCCTCGCCGCCAGTTGCGTGCTGCTGGCCGTGCAACTGGGCCTGGGCATCCTGTTCCTCAAGACGTTCTGGCAGATCCCGGTGGAGTTCGGCGGCGAACAGTACCTGCTGCCCGGCCTGCCGTTCAGCCTGGACATCACCCTGATCAGCAGCGCCCACTTCATGTTCGGCTATGTCCTGCGGGTCGTCCTGCGTCGCCACCAGAGTTCGTTGCTGACCCTGTGCATCGCCCTTGCCGTGACCACCGCCAGCTTCCTCTACTACCCGAGGGTGGTGGACATGGCGCAGCGCCGCTACGACCACTGGTTCTGGGCAACCGTCCAGGCAGTGAGCGGCGTCTACCTGTGCTGGGCGCTGTCCGGGCTGATGATGAAGATCGACTGGCTGGGCA
>NZ_JALIGE010000039.1:0-467 GCF_024764835.1 Scandinavium hiltneri
ATAAAACCCCGCCAGGGCCGTTATACAATGCTGTTCCCTCTCACTCTGTTATTTGCTGCCATTTTTTACGGAGGAAATATCTGCCGCACGTTAGTGGCTAATGGGAGTATCCCCATCACTCCAGGTGTCTGGTCAGTCCCGATATTAATGTCGATTGGAATGTTGTTTTTTATTGCGCGCGACTTCTCACTGTTACGGAAGTTATCCCGATGAACATATTCGGTCGTTATTTGATTCGTAATCTCTTCATCGGATTTGCAGGCGCTGCCGGATTATTAATCCCATTATTTGCCACTTTTAATCTGATCAACGAACTCGAGGACGTTACCCCAAATGGATACCATTGGACACAGGCCCTGCTAGTAGTCTTAATGGCCCTACCGAGAAGCCTTGTTGACCTTGGCCCATTTATCGCCTTGCTGGGTGGCATCGTCGGACTTGGCCAACTGTCAAAAACGCTTGAATTG
>NZ_JALIGE010000035.1:0-459 GCF_024764835.1 Scandinavium hiltneri
ATATAAACCTTAAATCCAATAATGTCATTACCCTCAAAAGTTTGCAGGTAGTTTGGCTCAAAATCACTGAGTTTCTTAAGATTCATAGGAGTAACTCATATAAAATTTATCTGTTTTTCTTTAATGTATACTCTGTAATCTGCTCTAGCCTTTGCTGACGCAAAATCTATCAAAAAATCAATTTACCCCCAATCTGCCGCAATAGCATTGCTTTTAAACGTCAATCCAAGCTGAATATGATGTTTAGTTTTGGTACTAAGGCATAGATAAGGCAATTCTTTTAGTTGTGTCATAGGAGTTATGTTTTGTTATATACCAAAAGTATGAAGTAATCAGCGCAACGCTGTAATTAATACCTCCTAGCAAGCATCCTGGAAATTATCGTACTCATAAACTATTGCCTTGCCTTGGCAAAGTTGCGCTTAAGCGAGACAATGATCTTACGTCTCCCCTTTAGGT
>NZ_JALIGE010000034.1:0-455 GCF_024764835.1 Scandinavium hiltneri
GTGTATTGCGCACCACTTCAACGTAAATACCCCAAACGCGGCTGAGCAAGTTGACCTTACCGCTGCGGATCGCCGCTCCGCAGATACCCAGCGCCACCCCCATTAAGGTAGCCAGCGCCGTCAGTTCAATGGTGGTCAGCAGACCGGCCAGCAATTCGGGCAGGTAAGGCCACAGGGCAGGAAAGTTCAGCTGATAGGTCATCAGGCGCTCCCGTTATGCGCCGAAGTCGGCAGGCAGCGGCGCTTTCAGCCATTTCTCGGACAGGCCATTGAGGGTGTTATCCTTTAACGCCTGCTCAATCAGTTCGTCCACTTTCGCTTTCAGCGCCGGCTCACCCAGACGCAGGCCTACGTAGCAGGGCGAATCTTTCAGCATAAATTTGGCCACCGGCGCTTTGGTCGGGTTCTGCCGCGCAATGGCGCTCACCACCAGATTGCCGGTGGCGATGTATTGC
>NZ_JALIGE010000032.1:0-450 GCF_024764835.1 Scandinavium hiltneri
GTTGTAGACAGCCATGCGTACTCCTCAGAACAGGCCGAGGCGCCCACTGGCGCCTCCGGCAAAGCCGCTGCACAACATGTGCGCGGCGGATCGATTCGATCATCGGGTCGGTGCGAACGACGGCATTCGCCGGGCAAGGCTCGGTCCGACCTCGAGGCGGGCATATGTTACGCCCTGTGCGAAATGTCGCACATTAGCGTTTGGTCGCGTCGTAGGCGAGTTTTCCGGGCACTACAGATTCGTCGCGGTTGGCTTCCTCGCATTTCTGTCGGTCGCCGCCGCAGATCGAGCATTCCTTCTCGATCCCCAGGTTGGCGATGCCGCCGCAGGAACCGGCGATCGGCTTGCGGCCCATGATGACCCCGATGGACATGCCGAAGACCACCAGCAGCATGATGTCGAAGACCAGTAGCCAGGTCATGGACGTTCTCCTTGGTTGCCGAACAGTTG
>NZ_JALIGE010000033.1:0-450 GCF_024764835.1 Scandinavium hiltneri
GCCTGGAGGCCCGCGACGGTCGCCTGGTGCGGGTCGTCGCCCGCTCCGAACGTCTGCTCCACGTCACCTGCGCCAGCCCGCTGGAACTGACCCGAGCCGCCTACCACCTGGGCAACCGTCACGTCGCCCTGCAGGTCGGCGACGGCTGGCTGCGCCTGCTCGACGACTACGTGCTGAAAGCCATGCTCGAACAGCTCGGCGCCACGGTGGAGGCCATCGAGGCGCCGTTCCAGCCGGAGCACGGTGCCTACGGCGGAGGCCACCACCACTCGCACCATGGCGAGGCGGAGTTCAACTACGCGCCGCGCCTGCACCAGTTCGGCGTGCGCCGGTGAACAGCATCTGGGCGCGCCTGCGCCTGGCCAGCTCGCAGTTGCCGATCGGCGGATACAGCTACTCCCAGGGACTGGAGGCGGCCCTCGACTATGGCTGGGTGCGCGACGCCGAGAG
>NZ_JALIGE010000031.1:0-447 GCF_024764835.1 Scandinavium hiltneri
GTTAAAGCCCCCCTCAGTCACATAGACCCGCGAGTAACCGTTTTCTGACAGCGTCGTCACCATATAACCGGCGTTAATCATCTCCGTAGAGGGGGCATTCATAAGGGTAAGAAAACCGCGTCCCCGACACCATTGATAAAAGCGAGTACGACCATAGCCAAATGAATCACCGACATCAGAAAGGTTTCTCAACCTGTCACAATCATCTGATAATGAAGGTAAATCACCACTATCTTTAGGTATTTCAGGTTTATTTGCCAAAATAAAGCTCCCTTTAATTTCTTCATCATCATGACAAACACTCATCCTTGCTGAATCTAAAAAATTTGCACATAAATTGCAATCTTATTACCGGTAAATTCAATATTGGCTTTAATTTTGATTATTTAGAAAAAGCAATGTAAATATCTTTTCTTTAATAGCCACTGAATAAATATCCTTTTACAG
>NZ_JALIGE010000030.1:0-443 GCF_024764835.1 Scandinavium hiltneri
GTCATCGATGACTTTAATCGAGAGGCTCTGGCCATTGATGTGGATTTTTCCCTGCCGGCAAGTCGTGTCGTCAGAACACTGGAGCAACTCATTGAATGGAAGGGGAAACCTGCCGCTATTCGGTGTGACAATGGTCCGGAATATACCGGAAAGATACTGACGTCATGGGCAGCGCGGCAGAATATAACGCTTCGTTTTATTCAGCCAGGTAAACCTCAGCAGAATGCTTATATTGAACGCTATAACCGGACGGTACGTTATGACTGGCTGGGACAGCACCTGTTTAGCTCACTGGACGAATTGCAGGGCTATGCCACGCAGTGGCAATGGTTTTATAATCACGAACGACCAAATATGGCATTAAATGGCTTCACGCCGATGCAGCATATTCAACGCATGACCTGATTCTATTTATCACCTCCGTTAAAAATGGGGGGATTACC
>NZ_JALIGE010000029.1:0-439 GCF_024764835.1 Scandinavium hiltneri
GCAATGGCGGGAGGAAAATAGCAGAAGCCGCGATGCCGGCTTCTGCGTTTACACTATTACTGGGTAACGCTTGATACGGTTTTCTGTGCGTTCAGTAAATCCTGCTGCTTGGCCACCAGATTCGACATCATGGTGTTGTACTGCGTTGCCTGCTGGGAGGTACGGAACTGCACGCCGTTATTATTAAAGCTCACCTGATTACCCTGAGTACGCAGGAAATCCCCAACCTGCACCAGATCCTGAACGAAACTGGCGGTAGTAGGAATAACCGGCATCAGCGCATTGGCCGGCCCGGTGACGATCTTGTCATAGGCCTGGTTATACACTGCTTTCAGGTCGTCGGGTTGCTTCAGCGCGGCCCGGGCGGTATCCGCCTGTGACTTGGCTGACTGGATCTGCTGCCCCAACAGGTTCAGCGCCCCAACGGACTGTTGTAGCG
>NZ_JALIGE010000027.1:0-438 GCF_024764835.1 Scandinavium hiltneri
GTCTTTATACTTTTCGTCCAATCTGGACCAAAAAGTATACATCGTCAATCGCCGTCCCTCCTCCGCTACCCCTCCTTACCTCCTTCGAGGAATAGGCCCGCCGACCCGCGGGACTTAGTCTTGAGCCATACACAGCCACCCCGCGAGGTGTTCCGCTACGCAGACATCACCCCCTTGCTCCATTTCAGCTATCACGGTTAAGGCTCTATTTACGCCTGGATCCCCGCGTCACGCTCATGCCGCGGGGATTTTTTCGTCCCGCCGCCGCCCTTCCGAATTCGCTATATAGATAAATAATTCCGAATTGCTCTTAATGGGTATTTACCCTGATGAATATTTCATAGATCGTTATGTAAAAAAATGCATAACGAGATCGCCGCTACCATGCAAAACCTTCTTTCCAACCGGCTGGTCCCCAGCCTGGCACTGTCCCTGGTG
>NZ_JALIGE010000073.1:300000-430795 GCF_024764835.1 Scandinavium hiltneri
AACATGACGCCAGCGGAACCAAGGTCGGAACGCACCATGCGCTGCACGCCCGCTGAGAGCGCTACGCCGCGATGGTCATAGCCCTGATGCACACGGTAGGAAATCGCGCGGTCGTTAAACAGGGAGGCGAAGACGTGCTTCACCGCCACCAGCACCGCATCGTAGCCCTGAACATTAAGGAACGTTTCCTGCTGACCGGCGAAGGAGGCATCCGGCATATCTTCGGCAGTCGCGGAAGAACGCACGGCAAACGACGCGTCGGCATCGTCAGACGAAAGCTGGTTATAGGCCTGATGAATCGCCTGTTCCAGCTCTGGCGTAAAGGGAGTGTCGATAATCCATTGACGAATTTGTGCTCCGGCTTTCGCCAGGGCGGAGACGTCGTCGATGTCGGTTTCATCCAGCAACTGATAAATACGCTGGTTCACGCCACTCTGGTCGAGAAACTGATTGAAAGCATCAGCCGTGGTAGCAAACCCGTTGGGTACGGAAACGCCCAAATCGGACAGATTAGTAATCATTTCACCCAGGGAGGCATTTTTGCCTCCAACGCTGTCTACATCATTCATGCCGAGTTGGTTATACCAAAGCACCAGCGGTGACGAGCCATTGTTGGACATCGAAACAATCCTTATATGAATTAAGAAAATCGCCAGACAAAGGCTGGCTTCGTTATTTATCCTGCCATAATTAACGTGATGGGAAAAAAGGTGAATCGTTCAAGCAAATTAATTTTTTGCTTTTTAAGACAGTTCCCCGAAAATCATTAACTCTATGATTATTTAGGAATCCCACATAAAAAGACGGTTTATAGCCCTCCACCATAGAAATGAACACCCCTTTTCACATAAAATAAAAACCACGTTTCATTTTTAAATTTGAGACAAAACCGACTCGGATGTGATTAAAATAAATATAGGCTTCATGGAATTAACTTAATCTTACCGGATGGTCAAAATGGATATAAATGTCGATCGCCATGTGTTTTACATTTCTGACGGTACCGCCATTACCGCCGAGGTGCTCGGTCACGCGGTGATGTCGCAATTCCCGGTGTCGGTCAACAGCATTACCCTGCCGTTTGTCGAAAGCGAAAGCCGGGCGAAGGCGGTGAAGGAGCAGATTGACGCGATTTATCAGCAATCTGGCGTCCGTCCGCTGGTCTTCTATTCGATTGTTATTCCAGAGATCCGCACCATCATTCTGCAAAGCGAAGGCTTCTGTCAGGACATCGTGCAGGCGCTGGTTGCGCCGCTGCAGGAAGAACTGAAGCTCGACCCGACGCCGATTGCCCATCGCACCCACGGCCTTACCCCAGGAAATCTCACAAAATATGACGCCCGTATCGCCGCCATTGACTATACGTTGGCGCACGATGACGGCGTTTCGCTGCGCAATCTCGATCAGGCGCAGGTGATTTTGCTCGGCGTCTCGCGCTGCGGCAAAACCCCGACCAGTCTGTACCTCGCGATGCAGTTCGGTATTCGCGCCGCCAACTATCCGTTTATCGCCGACGATATGGATAATCTGGTGCTGCCCGCCGCGCTGAAACCGTTACAGCATAAATTATTCGGGCTAACCATCGACCCGGAACGTCTGGCCGCCATTCGTGAAGAGCGCCGCGAAAACAGCCGCTATGCATCGATGCGCCAGTGCCGTATGGAAGTCACCGAAGTCGAAGCGCTGTACCGTAAGAACCAAATCCCGTGGATCAACAGCACTAACTATTCGGTGGAAGAAATCGCCACCAAAATCCTCGACATTATGGGACTCAATCGCCGTATGTACTAACACACTAGTACATCATTGCAAAATGCGCTATCATCTTTTTGCAATGTATGCGCATCACGTTGCTGAATGGGTGTTGAACCTTGAATTCAGCAGAGATTGGTTTATCGTGATGCGCATCACTTCCGGTATTCCTGCCGTAGAAGCCACCAAATTCTGAGAGTTCCAATGAACAAAACTGATGAACTGCGTTCGGCGCGCATCGACAGTCTGGTAACGCCTGCTGAACTGGCGCAACGTTACCCTGTCACTTCTGAGGTTGCCGGTCACGTTACCGCCTCCCGCCGTCGCATTGAAAAAATCCTCAACGGCGAAGATAAACGTCTGTTAGTGGTGATTGGCCCCTGCTCCATCCATGACCTGGATGCGGCGATGGATTACGCACATCGCCTGCAGGTGCTGCGTGAAAAGCACCAGTCACGCCTTGAAATTGTGATGCGTACCTATTTCGAAAAACCGCGTACGGTGGTGGGCTGGAAAGGCCTGATATCCGATCCGGATCTCAACGGCAGCTACCGCGTTAACCACGGTATCGAGCTGGCACGCAAACTGCTGCTGCAGGTCAATGAGTTGGGCGTACCCACCGCCACCGAGTTTCTCGATATGGTGACCGGTCAGTTCATCGCCGATTTAATCAGCTGGGGCGCAATTGGTGCGCGTACCACGGAAAGCCAAATTCACCGTGAAATGGCCTCCGCGCTCTCCTGCCCGGTTGGGTTCAAAAACGGCACCGACGGCAATACCCGCATTGCCGTGGATGCAATCCGCGCCGCTCGCGCCAGTCATATGTTCCTGTCGCCGGACAAAAACGGTCAGATGACGATTTATCAGACCAGCGGTAACCCGTATGGCCACATCATCATGCGCGGCGGCAAAAAGCCGAACTACCACGCGTCAGACATTGCGGTCGCCTGCGATACGCTGCACGAATTCGACCTGCCGGAACAACTGGTTGTTGATTTCAGCCACGGCAACTGCCAGAAGCAGCACCGCCGTCAGCTGGAAGTGTGTGACGATATCTGTCAGCAAATTCGCAATGGTTCGACGGCGATTGCCGGGATCATGGCGGAGAGCTTCCTGCGCGAAGGCACGCAAAAAATCGTGGCCGGACAGCCGCTGGTGTACGGGCAGTCGATCACCGATCCTTGTCTGAGCTGGGAAGACAGCGAAATTCTGTTGGATAAACTTTCTGCGGCGATTGATACGCGCTTCTGAGTGCGCTTTACGTGTCGGGCAAAATGGGTTGCCCGACACGTAAATCCCCCGTTTCACCCCACTTCTGCTCTTCAAAAATCGGTGGCCATCGTCGGTTAAAAAAGTACGTCGCCGGACAATATCCTCCTGTACTGAAACAATCTTTTTTGATCCAGTCACCTATTTTTCACAAAAGGGGTTGCTGAGTTTTTTTGATTTGTTGATAATGATTATCATTGTTACATTGATTGCTATTTTTAATATTATGGCATCATCGGATACATTCCTGACCACAGGCAAAAGGTCCCCGACTCCGCAACCGCAGGCTGAAGATCGCCGCGTGAGCAGCAAAACCCTGCTGGGTGCGGAAGGTCGCGTCATCATTGAGCATGATGGCCAGCAGTACTTACTGCGCCAGACCCATGCCGGAAAACTGATCCTGACTAAATAACAAACTTACACACAACATTTCGCCAGCCACCCAGGGACTCGCCGAGGCAGCCAGCGCTTTTCACTTTTCATGGAGAGTTGCATGCTACACCTGCATTCCGCGTCGCTGCGCCCATCGCTGGTCGCACTGGCTGTATTCGGCGCAATCACCACTCCGGCTTTCGCCGCCTCTGAACAAATGACCGTAACCGCCACCGGCAACGAACGCAGCGCGTTTGAAGCGCCAATGATGGTTACCGTTATCGACGCCGACACCCCTGAAGGCCAGACTGCCAGCTCCGCCGCGGATATGCTGCGCCAGGTTCCAGGTTTGACCATTGATGGCACCGGCCGTACCAACGGTCAGGACATTAACCTGCGCGGCTACGATCGTCGCGGCGTCCTGGTCATGGTCGATGGTATTCGTCAGGGCACCGACACTGGCCACCTCAACAGCACGTTCCTCGACCCGGCGCTTATCAAGCGTATCGAAGTCGTACGTGGCCCTGGCGCGATGCTGTACGGTAGCGGCGCATTGGGCGGCGTGATTTCCTATGACACCGTTGATGCAGCAGACCTGCTGCACGTGGGTCAGAACAGCGGCTACCGCGTGTTTGGCACCGGCGGCACTGGCGATAACAGCCTTGGCATGGGTGCCAGCGCCTTTGGGCGTACCGATACCCTCGACGGGATTGTCTCCTGGTCCAGTCGTGACCGCGGCGATTTGAAACAGAGCGATGGTTTCACAGCCCCGAATGACGAAAGCATTACTAACTTCCTCGCCAAAGGTAGCTGGAAAATCGACCCGGCGCAGAAGCTGAGCGGTTCCCTGCGGTATTACAACAACACCGCGCAGGAGCCCAAAAACCCGCAAACGCCACAAGCGTCTGACAACAGCAACCCGATGACCGACCGCTCTACCATTCAGCGAGACGCGCAGTTGACGTACAACATCGCGCCGGAAGGCAACGACTGGCTGAATGCCGACGTGAAAGGCTACTTGTCAGAAGTGCGCATCAACGCGCAGAACCTTGACGACTCCGGCGAATTCCGCAAGCAGACCACCAAAGGCGGTAAAGTTGAAAACCGTACACGCCTGTTCACCGACAGCTTCGCCTCGCACCTGCTGACCTACGGCGGCGAATACTACCGTCAGGAGCAAAACCCTGGCGGCATGACCACCGGTTTCCCGAACGCGCGCATTAACTTCAGCTCTGGTTGGCTGCAGGACGAAATCACCCTGCGCGACCTGCCGGTCACTATTCTTGGCGGCACGCGCTACGACAACTATCGCGGCACCAGCGATGGCTATGATGACGTCGATGCCGACAAATGGTCTTCCCGCGCGGGCATGACTATCAGCCCAACTGACTGGCTGATGCTGTTTGGCTCCTGGGCACAGGCCTTCCGCGCGCCAACAATGGGCGAGATGTATAACGACGCCAAACATTTCTCCATTGGCAGTTTCTACACTAACTATTGGGTTCCGAACCCGAACCTGCGCCCGGAGACCAACGAAACCCAGGAGTACGGCTTTGGTCTGCGCTTTGACGACGTAATGCTGGCGAACGATGCTTTCGAGTTTAAAGCGAGCTATTTCGACACCAACGCCAAAGATTACATCACGACGTCTGTTGATTTCGCGGGGGCCTCGACCACCTCCATCAACGTGCCGAACGCCAAAATCTGGGGTTGGGATGTGATGACCAAATACACCACTGACCTGTTCAGCCTCGACGTGGCGTACAACCGTACTCGCGGCAAAGATACCGATACCGGCGACTGGTTGACCTCGATCAACCCGGATACCGTCACCTCTCGTCTTGACGTCCCGATTGCCCAGAGCGGTTTCTCGGTGGGCTGGATTGGCACTTTCGCAGAAGACACGAAGAGCATTAGCGCCACCCCGCAGGCGGGCTATGGCGTGAACGATTTCTACGTGAGCTATAAAGGCCAGCAGGCGCTGAGCGGCCTGACCACCTCGCTGGTGTTTGGCAACGCCTTCGACAAAGAATATTACTCACCGCAGGGCATCCCGCAGGATGGCCAGAACGGTAAGATTTTCGTGAGTTATCAGTGGTAATCACCCAACCCCGGTACGCCGGGGTATTTCATCTGGAAGGAATATGACAATGAATCACTACACACGCTGGCTGGCATTAAAAGAAGAAAATCCGGGAAAATATGCGCGTGACATCGCCGCAATGATGCACATCAGCGAAGCGGAACTGACCTGGGCGCGGGTAGGCCACGATGCCTGGCGTCTACAGGGTGAAGTGCGCGACGTGCTGACTGCCCTTGAAGCTGCTGGCGACGTGAAATGCCTCTGCCGTAACGAATACGCCGTACACGAACAGGTCGGCAGCTTCACCAATCAGCATCTCAGTGGCCATGCCGGTCTGGTGCTCAATCCGCGTGCGCTCGATTTGCGCCTGTTCCTCAATCAGTGGGCCAGCGTTTTCCACATCAGCGAAATCAGCACCCGCGGCGAGCGTCAGAGCATTCAATTCTTTGACCATCAGGGCGACGCGCTGCTGAAGGTGTACACCACAGACGCCACCGACATGACCGCGTGGGCTGATATTCTGACCCGCTTTATCCATGCCGATAACCCGACGCTCGAGCTGAAAGCGGTTGATGCACCGACCACCAGCGGAGATATCGATGGTAAAACCCTCGACGGTGAATGGCGTGCGATGACCGACGTGCATCAGTTCTTCACCCTGCTTAAGCGTCACAATCTGAGCCGTCAGCAGGCTTTCCGCCTGGTGGGCGATGACCTGGCGTGTCAGGTGGATAACGATGCCGTAGCGCGCCTGCTGGCGAATGCCCATCAGGATGCAAACGAGATTATGGTCTTCGTTGGCAACCGTGGCTGCGTGCAAATTTTCACCGGCGCTATCGAAAAAGTCGTGCCTATGAAAAGTTGGCTGAACATCTTTAATTCAGCCTTCACTCTGCACCTGCGCGAAGACACCATCGCCGAAACCTGGGTGACGCGCAAACCGACCGCCGATGGCCACGTCACCAGCCTCGAACTGTTCGCCGCTGACGGCACGCAGATTGCGCAGCTTTATGGTCAACGCACCGAAGGCGAACCGGAACAAACCCAGTGGCGTGCTCAGGTTGAAGCGCTGATTGCCAAAGGGCTGGCCGCATGAGAGCTGTCGTCGCGTTGATGACCGCCCTGCCACTGCTGGCAGGGGCGGCAGCTCAAAAAGTGGTAACGCTTGGCGGCGACGTGACGGAGATTGTCTATGCACTGGGGGCGCAAAGCGCCCTCGTTGCACGAGACAGCACCAGCATGTGGCCGCCTGAAGCGTTGAAATTGCCTGACGTGGGCTATCTGCGTCAGCTGAACGCCGAAGGCATTCTCGCCACGCGCCCGACGACCGTTCTCGCCAGCGTGCAGGCCCAGCCATCACTTGCGCTGAAACAGGTCGAACAAAACAGCGTGACGGTGGTGACGGTTCCCGGCAGCAATGACGTTTCCGTGATTGACGACAAAATTCGCATCGTCGCCGAAGCATTGCATAAAGACGCTGAAGGCGAGCAGCTCCGTCAGCAGATGAAACAGGAGCTGGACGCGTTGCCTAAAACGCCACTCAATAAACGTGTGCTGTTTATTCTCAGCCACGGCGGCTTGAGCGCCATGGCCGCCGGGCAGCAAACCGGCGCCGATTCGGCGATTCGCGCTGCGGGGCTACAAAATGCAATGCAGGGTTTTAACCGTTATCAGCCGCTTTCTCAGGAAGGAGTGATCGCCAGCCAGCCGGATCTGGTGGTGATTTCAACCGATGGCGTTAAAGGCATGGGCGGCGAAAACGGGTTGTGGACGTTGCCAGGTCTGGCGCAAACCCCGGCCGGGCGGAATAAACAGGTACTGCAGATCGATGACATGGCGTTGTTAGGCTTCAGCATTCGCACCCCGGAAGCGATTCAACAGCTGCGGCATAAAGCGGAGCAGCTTCCCTGATGACGCCGTTGGTTTCCCGTACTCTGTGGTCACTGCTGACCCTGCTGACGCGGTTAACGCTGGGCGCCACCACCTTTGGCGCACTTAAACTGCCGTTAGATATACTCTGGCGTGACGACAGCGCGCTGCGTCAAATCTGGTTCACCATCCGTTTGCCTCGCGTGCTTTTGGCGCTGACCATCGGCGGCTCGCTGGCGCTGGCGGGCTGCGTGATGCAAGGGCTGTTTCGCAATCCACTGGCGGACCCTGGCCTGCTGGGGATCAGCAGCGGTGCCGCGCTGGCGGTAGCGATGTGGGTGGTTTTACCCTTATCACTGCCGATGGTGCTGATGCTGTACGCCCCGATGCTGGCGGCATTTCTCGGCAGCCTGGCGGTGACAATGGTGATTTTCGTCCTCAGCCAGCGTAACGACAATTCGCTCTCGCGCCTGCTGTTGGTGGGGATCGCGATTAACGCACTGTGCGGTGCGGCGGTGGGCGTGCTGTCGTGGCTCAGCAACGATGCGCAGCTTCGCCAACTCTCGCTGTGGGGCATGGGCAGTCTCGGTCAGGCGCAGTGGTCAACGCTGCTGGCGACGGCCTCGCTGATGCTGCCGACGGTATTCATTATCTGGCGGCTGGCAAAACCGCTGAATTTGCTGCAGCTGGGCGATGAAGAAGCGCATTACCTCGGCGTGAACGTGCGTCAGATCCAGCGACGTTTATTGATGTGCAGCGCTCTGCTGGTTGCAGCGGCGGTAGCGGTCAGCGGCGTGATTGGCTTTATCGGGCTGGTGGTGCCGCATTTGCTACGCATGTGGCTCGGGGCCGATCATCGGGCGGTCATTCCCGGTTCGGTGCTGGTCGGTGCCATTTTGCTGCTGGTGGCAGACACCGTGGCCCGTACGCTGGTTGCGCCTGCGGAAATGCCGGTCGGTCTGCTGACCAGCCTGCTCGGCGCACCGTGGTTTTTATGGATGATTTTCCGTCGTGGAGGCCAACATGGCTAATCGCTTGCAGGCCGTTAATCTGTGCTACTCCCCAGTGTTACGTGACATCAATCTGACGCTGGTACCTGGCGAACTGGTGGTGCTGATTGGCCCCAATGGCGCGGGAAAATCGACGCTGCTGCGGGCGCTGACTGGCTATTTGCCGCCGGATAACGGGCACTGTCTGCTGAACGATAAACCGTTATCAGCCTGGACGCCGCCGGCGCTGTCTCGCCAGCGGGCGGTAATGCGCCAGCAAAGCCAACTGGGCTTCGACTGGCCTGTGGAAGATGTGATTGCCATGGGGCGTGCACCGTGGGAACAGAGTAATAGCCGAAAAGTCGTTGAACAGGTCATGGCTCTGACCGGGTGTGCCCCGCTGTCAGGCCGGAAATACAATGCGCTTTCAGGTGGGGAGCAACAGAGAGTTCAGCTGGCGCGCGCGCTGGCGCAGCTATGGGTGGACGATGCGCCACAGGGCTGGTTATTTCTCGATGAGCCAACGTCGGCGCTGGATTTATATCATCAGCAGCATGTGCTGCGCTTGTTGAAAAGTCTGACGCAGGTCGGAAATCTTCACGTCTGCGCGGTGCTGCACGATCTCAATTTGGCAGCACTTTGGGCTGACAGGCTTATCCTGCTTCATGAGGGAGTGATAGTGGCTCAGGGCAGCGCGCAACAGGTGTTGCAGGCTGACACCCTGAGCCGCTGGTACGGTGCCGAAGTGCACATCGGTCAGCACCCCGGCAGCCACACGCCACAGGTGTTTTTAGCCCCGTAACGTCAGCTCGAACAGCTCACTTCCAGCCGTTTGCCCCACTCAGGCGGACGGCTGGCATAGTCATCACTCCGGTCCGCAAACGGGTCACGTAACGCCTCGTGCAAACGCTCAAACTCGGCATAGTCCCCGCGTTCAGCCTGCTCGATGGCGCGCTGTGCCAGCCAGTTGCGTAACACCACCGCCGGATTGACCTGCTTCATACTTTGCTGGCGCATGGCGTCATCCACCCGATCCTGCTGCAAGCGCGCGCGATAGTCGCTAAACCACGTATCAAACGCCGCCCGATCGATAAACTCATCGCGCAACGGTGAACTCGCACTCTGTTGTTCCGTCTCGCTCAACATACGGAAAGTGCGGGTGTAATCGCTGCCCTCACGCTCCATCAGACTAAACAGCCCGTTCAGCAGTTCGTTGTCGCCCTTTTGCTCCGAGAACAGACCGAGCTTGCCGCGCATCCGCTGACCGTATTCCACCAGCAATACTTCCTGATAACCGTCCAGCGCATCGTTGAGCACATCCACCGCGATAAATGGCGACAGCGACTGCGCCAGGCGTTGCAGGTTCCACAGCGCCGCGGCGGGCTGATTATCAAAGCTATAGCGGCCCTGGTGGTCTGAGTGGTTACAGATAAAGCCCGGCTGATAATCATCGAGGAAACCGTACGGACCGTAGTCCATGGTCAGCCCCAGAATCGACATATTGTCCGTATTCATCACCCCGTGACAGAAACCAACGGTTTGCCAGCGGGCAATCAGACGCGCAGTTCGGGTGACAACGTCACGGAACCACAGCGCATACTTTTCAGCTTCGGATCCCAGCTGCGGCCAGTGATGACGAATCACATAATCCGCCAGCTCGCGCACCTTTTCCGTATCACGGCGGTAGTAGAAGTGTTCGAAATGGCCGAAACGCACGTGACTTTCCGCCAGACGCATCAGCATAGCGCCCTGCTCAACCGTTTCTCGGTACACCGGCGTGTCGCTGGTTACCACTGATAGCGCACGCGTGGTCGGAATGCCGAGCGCGAACATCGCCTCAGACGCCAGACTTTCACGCAACGTGGAGCGCAATACCGCGCGCCCGTCGCCCATTCGGGAATACGGCGTCAGTCCTGCGCCTTTCAGGTGCCAGTCATAACGACGTCCGTCAGCCAACTGCTGTTCGCCGAGCAAGATGCCACGTCCGTCGCCAAGCTGACCGGCCCAGACGCCAAACTGATGGCCGCTGTAGACCTGCGCGAGGGGCAGCATTCCAGGCAGCAGCGTTTCGCCGCCCCACACGCCCGCGCCTTTTCCAGGACTGAACAGCGATTCAGGCAGATCGATACTCTGTGCCAGCGCCGCGTTGTGCCAAATCAGGCGTGCATTGGCTAGCGGCGTCGGCGACAGTTCGGTATAAAAACCTGGCAGCTCATCGCGCCAGTGATGGGTAAAAGACAGGGTCATGGTTCCTCCTGTCTGTAGTGTAGTGCCTGTGAGGGCAGATAAATACGGGTGAGATACAGGGTTATTCCTGCATCAGACGAGTTAGCGATGCGCTATCAACGGTGGGCCACAGTAATCCCTGGTATGCGCTCAGACCCCAGGACTCCAGACGTTCAAGGATCTGTGGGTTGTCCACACCTGCCGCCATAATCGCACTACAGCAGGGCTGTACCTGGGCGATTATCGCCCGCATAAAGGGATCAAACGATAATAATAACGCCTGTTGCTGAATAAAGTTTTTATCCAGCATAACGCGTTTGAACAACCCGCTGAAAACAGCCTGGGTTGATGCGTCTCCGGCACCAAAATTGGCCAGCATCAGCGGGAAAAGATTTGCCAGTTGAACCAGCAAATGATTTTTGTCGATGGCATTCAATTCTGGAAAGTTTTCATTGACCGTAAACTCCAGAAAGGAAAATCGCGCGGCCTCTTCCGCCAACACTTTTTGTGTTAACAACGCAAAGGCAATTGCCGGCGTTATATTAATCCACGCAATTAATTGCTGTTGAATAAAAAAGATTTGGCAGGTTTCGAGTAACGCGAGTTTTTCGCGAAACAGGATGACTTCCTGTTCAGCGCTCATACGAGACGTCACCAGCGTGGTCGGCGTACGCACTGCATCATCCACGCCGACAACGTTCGCGATTATTTCTAATCCGACAAGTCGCCCCCCACCATTTCTGGCAGGCAGGAATAATAATTCGGTTTTCCAGGCTTTATCCAGAGTAACAATCATTACGTCCACCCTTGTTCAAGGGAGCTCCCTGGTCGCTGCTGCATGGTTCCAGTCGAAAACAAAATCTTTGATTTTAAAAAGATTAATTTCATTCGTCCCTTTGTAATTAAGGAATTCCTTTGCTTTATCATTGGGATGATTGTAATCCATATTCGTGCAATCGCACAATCCAGAGATTCATTAGCGGAATGTCATGACAATTGATAATTATTTCGTAGTGCTTTTTTATATTTATCTGCTACCAAAAAAGGGCCATCAGGCCCTTTTGTTTTTACGACTAAATACGTCTGGCTTGCCAGAAGTGCTTTCGCCAGTAGACATTATCCAGTGAGGATCGCGTGACGCCCTGGCTGGTTGAGGCATGAATAAATTGATTATCCGTGTCGTAGATGCCGACATGCAGACCATTTCCGCCCGAACCGGTGTTGAAGAATACCAGGTCGCCCGGCAATAAATCATCTTTATCAATTTCGGTGCCGATTTTCGACTGCTGTTTGGTATCGCGCGGCAGCTGTAAATCAAACTGGTCCCGGAAGGTCATCATGACGAACGCAGAGCAATCCACGCCACCGCGAGTACTTCCCCCGTAGCGATATGGCGTGCCGCGCCAGTTTGCCAGTTGATCATTGAGGTTGGCAATAACTGTGATGGAGTCCGAAAGCCGTGGGTTAGGCGGCGGCGCACGATGACTGCTGCACCCGGCTAAAATTAACGCTGCCACTAAAATAAATAAGAGACGCATATCCTGGCGTTTCCTCTGATATTTTTTATAAGAATAATTTAGCCTGCGAATTTGCAAAGTTGCAAGAAACCTTAAGGTTACAGCGCAGAAATTAAGATCTGTACGCCGTCCGCGTTTAGCTTTTTGAACGGCATATCATACGCAGCCGTCAGATTTTCGATCGTCAAAACGTGCGGCGTGTCACCACTGGCCAGCATTAGCCCCTGACGCAATAACCACGTCTGGCTGGCGAAGCGTAACGTGTGATTCAAGTCGTGGCTGCTCATGACCACCGTAACGCCGGCAAGTCTTAGCTCGGCCAGCAGTTTATCCAGCCCGCTCTGCTGGGCCACATCCAGGCTGTTCATCGGCTCATCCAGCAACAGCAGCTTCCCTTCCGGGTTTCCCTGCGGGTGAATTTGCAGCACCACCGCCGCGAGACGGACGCGCTGCCATTCACCGCCGGAAAGCTGGTTCA
The DNA here is from genome assembly GCF_024764835.1 of Scandinavium hiltneri. Lineage (GTDB taxonomy): Bacteria > Pseudomonadota > Gammaproteobacteria > Enterobacterales > Enterobacteriaceae > Scandinavium > Scandinavium hiltneri. Next base: position 312,556 of record NZ_JALIGE010000073.1, read on the forward strand.
CCTGGCGGGCGAGCTTATCCTCCAGCCCCAACTTTTCGGCGATTTCTTGCTGTAATGCATGCTGCGTTTTGTCGTGCTGATGCAGCGTCAGATAATGCCAGACCGGCATCGCAAAGGGCGGCGTCTGATGTTGGGTCAGATACGCCCGATGGCGCGCCAGTTCCGGTGCAGGCCAGTCAGCCAACGGTCTACCGTTTAGCATAACCTGCCCCGCGCCCTGGCTTAAGCCTGCCATTCTGGCGAGCAGCGTGCTTTTTCCTGCGCCGTTGGGGCCGACAAGATGCACCATTTCACCCTGACAAACGTCTGCGCTGACCGGATGCAATCGTCCCGGTTCTGCCACGCCCTGCAACTGCATCAGCAACATGATTACTTCGCCAGCGCCAGCTTGATGGCTTCCATCACAATCGGATCTTCAGGCGTCATGTCCGGAGAGAAACGCTGAATGACTTCGCCCTCACGGCCAATCAGGAATTTTTCGAAATTCCACAGAATATCGCCTTCCTCCTTTGGCGCCCGGCCTTTGCTGGCCATACGCTCGTAGAAACCGCTGCTTTCTGGCGCGACGGCGACCGGGGCGGCAGAGGTCAGTTTCTGGTACAGCGGATGGCGCTGTTCGCCATTGACGTCAATTTTGCTGAACATCGGGAACGTCACGCCGTACGTAGTGCTGCAGAACGTTTTAATTTCTTCGTCACTGCCCGGCTCCTGCCCGAGGAACTGATTGCATGGGAAGCCCAGCACGGCGAAACCGTCTTTGCTCCAGGCTTCATGAATATTTTCCAACTGCTCGTACTGTGCCGTCAGCCCGCATTGGGAAGCGACGTTCACCACCAGCAGTACGTTGCCTTTGAACTGTTCGAGATTGACGTTTTCACCGTCAATGGTGGTGACATTGGTGTTGAGAATATCGTGTTGCATAGCGTCCTCTTGGGTTATCAGCCGGCGCTTAGCGGCCAGCCCTTAATAGTAGCCAGATAAATACGGGTGCGCCCAGGGTCGCGGTGACGACGCCTATAGGCAATTCTGCCGAAGCCAGCGCCATACGGGCCACGATATCGGCGAACAGCAGCGTTGTGCCCCCTGCCAGGACACAGGCAGGCAGAAGCACACGATGGTCGGTCAGGCCGCACAGCCGCAACATATGGGGAATAACCAGCCCGATAAAGCCAATGGCACCAGAGAGCGCCACGCTGACGCCTACCAGCCAGCCCGTCGCCAGCACCAGAAGCCTTCGCCACAGCCACAGTGGCAGTCCAAGCTGGCGGGCAGACGTTTCGCCGAGCGACAATAAATTCAGCGGCTGCGATTGCAGGCAAACCCAGCCAATCGCGGGCACAAGCGCCAGCATTAGCCAGCTCTGATGCCAGTCCACGCCGCCAAACCCGCCCATCATCCAGTACATCAGCTGGCGCAGGTCAAACGACGTCGAAAAATATACGGCCCAGGTCATTGCCGCGCTGCAAATAATCCCCAGTGCCACGCCCGCAAGCAGCAGCCGACTGGTCGATAAGTGACGGCGTGCAAAGCGCAGTAATATCACGGTGATGATCAGCGCCCCGACAATAGCACTCAGGCCCAGCGCCCAGTTTGGCAGCCCTTTTCCCAGCAATACGGCGGCAATCAGTCCGACGCCCGCGCCGTTAGATACGCCCAGCAAGCCAGGCTCCGCCAGCGGATTCTCAAATAATGCCTGCATAATTGCGCCGGACACCGCCAGCGCCGCCCCCACCAGCACCACGGCAACGGTACGCGGCAGGCGAATTTGCCAGACAAACAGCTCACCACGAGCGGTAAACCATTCACCAGGTGCAATCCACGCTTCACCCGCGCACAGACTGATGAACACCGCGAGCAGTAGAAGCAACAGCAAGAGTCCCAGCCATCGCTGGTTTCGTTGCTGCTGACGTTGGGCGAGTCGTTGCATGATGTCCTGAGATAATGAGGTGAAGTGGCTGATTTTATTGTGCCTGATGCTCGCAGAAAAGAAAAAAGGCCGCAAGAGCGGCCTTTTTGGTTAATCAGAAATTATTCTGCTTTGGGCGAAGCGTTTTCGACACGACTTTTCAACTTCTGGCCGGGTCTGAAGGTCACCACGCGCCGGGCTGTAATGGGAATATCTTCACCCGTCTTCGGGTTGCGCCCGGGGCGTTGATTTTTATCGCGCAAATCGAAGTTACCAAAACCGGAGAGTTTTACCTGCTCACCGTTTTCAAGAGCGCGACGAATCTCTTCGAAAAACAGCTCTACCAGTTCTTTGGCATCCCGTTTGCTAAGCCCAAGCTTATCAAACAGATATTCTGACATTTCAGCTTTTGTAAGCGCCATAGGTTCAATCCCTCAATGATGCCTGGAATCGCTCTTTTAATGCCTCTACACATTTGGCAACGGTAGCGGCAATCTCCTCTTCTTCGAGTGTACGGCTGGTATCCTGAAGGATCAGGCTGATAGCGAGGCTCTTGAAACCTTCCTCTACGCCCTTACCGCGGTACACGTCAAACAAGTTTACGCCAACTACCTGATTTACGCCAACTTTCTTACACTCATTGAGAATATCGGCTGCAGGAACGTTTTCTGCCACGACTACAGCGATGTCACGACGGTTCGCAGGGAAGCGAGAAATCTCTTTCGCCTGAGGCACCACGCGGTCTGCGAGCTTGTTCCACTCCAGTTCAAACACCATCGTGCGACCGTTCAAGTCTAGTTTACGTTCCAGCTCAGGATGAACAACCCCAATGAAACCAATACGTTCGCCTTTCAGATAAATCGCCGCAGACTGTCCCGGATGCAGCGCTGGATTGCCTTCAGCTTTGAACTGGATATCGCCCAGTTTGCCAGTCAGGTCCAGAACGGATTCGAGATCGCCTTTTATATCATAGAAATCAACTGTCTCTTTCGCCAGATTCCAGTGCTCTTCATAGCGGTTACCGCAAATAACGCCGCTCAGCATCACGTCCTGACGGATGCCCAACGGTGCCTGGGTGTCCGGTACGAAACGCAGACCGCTTTCGAAAATACGCACGCGGCTCTGCTGACGGTTCTGGTTGTAGACCACCGTGCTCAGCAGGCCAGTCCACAGAGAAAGACGCATCGCGGACATTTCGCTGGAGATTGGGCTTGGTAGGATCAGCGCTTCTTCGCCCGGGTGGATCACCTGCTGCACTTTCGGATCGACGAAGCTGTAGGTGATGACTTCCTGGTAGCCTTTGTCATTCAGCATGGTTTTCACACGCTTAAGAGACAAATTAGCTTCCTGGTGATGACCCATGATCAGACCCGCCTGAACTGGCGCATCCGGGATATTGTTGTAGCCGTAAACGCGGGCCACTTCTTCCACCAGGTCTTCTTCGATTGAAATATCGAAACGCCAGCTTGGCGCAACGGCCTGCCACTGGTCCTGACCTTCGGTCACTTCGCAGCCCAGACGGCGCAAGATATCGCTAACCTGCTCATCGGCAATGTGATGGCCAATCAGGCGGTCCAGTTTGCTACGACGCAGCGTAATGGTGGCGCGCGTCGGCAGAGTGGCTTCGTTAGTCACATCAATGACCGGGCCCGCTTCACCGCCGCAAAGATCCAGGAGCAGACGTGTTGCACGTTCCATCGCTTTGTATTGCAGCGCCGGATCCACGCCACGTTCATAGCGGTGGGAAGCATCGGTATGCAGACCCTGACGACGCGCGCGACCCGTGATGGACAGTGGATTGAAGAATGCACATTCCAGCAGCACGTTCCGGGTTTCGTCATTCACGCCAGAATGTTCGCCACCGAAGATGCCAGCCATTGCCAGGGCTTTATTGTGATCGGCGATGACCAGCGTATCGGTAGCCAGTTTGGCTTCATTGCCGTCCAGCAGCACCAGGGTTTCACCCTCTTTCGCCATACGCACCACAATGCCGCCGTCGATGCGATCGAGGTCGAACGCGTGCATCGGCTGACCCAGTTCCAGTAATACGTAGTTGGTCACATCAACTACTGCATCGATAGAACGGATGCCACAGCGGCGCAGTTTTTCTTTCATCCACAGCGGTGTTGGCGCTTTAACGTTGATACCTTTCACTACGCGACCCAGATAACGTGGGCAGGCGTCGGCAGCTTCGACGTTGATTGGGAAAGTGTCATTGATAGTTGCGACAACGGCTGCCATTTCTGGCACGTTAAGCGGCTGCTGATTCAGAACCGCAACGTCACGCGCCACGCCGATAATTCCTAAGCAGTCAGCACGGTTCGGGGTGACGCTGATTTCAATGGTGTTGTCATCGAGTTTCAGGTATTCGCGGATGTCGGTTCCCAGCGGGGCATCAGCAGGCAGTTCGATAATACCGCTGTGATCGTCGGAAATCCCCAGTTCAGAGAACGAACACAGCATGCCTTCGGACGGCTCACCGCGAAGTTTCGCTGCTTTGATTTTGAAGTCGCCAGGCAGAACGGCACCAATAGTCGCGACGGCCACTTTCAAGCCCTGACGGCAGTTTGGCGCACCGCAGACGATGTCCAGCAGTCGCTCGCCACCAACGTTAATTTTGGTCACGCGCAGTTTATCGGCGTTAGGATGTTGACCGCATTCAACCACTTCGCCGACGACAACGCCATTGAACACGCCAGCAACCGGCTCAACGCCGTCCACTTCCAGGCCTGCCATGGTGATTTGGCCAGACAGCGCTTCGCTGTCAATCGCCGGGTTAACCCATTCGCGTAACCACAGTTCACTGAATTTCATTGTTCTGTCCTGCCCTTATTTAAACTGTTTGAGGAAACGCAGATCGTTTTCGAAGAATGCACGCAGGTCGGTGACGCCGTAGCGCAGCATGGTCAGACGTTCCATACCCATGCCGAAGGCGAAGCCGGAGTAAACTTCCGGATCGATGCCGACATTACGCAGTACGTTCGGGTGAACCATGCCGCAGCCCAGCACTTCGAGCCATTTGCCGTTTTTACCCATCACGTCAACTTCTGCAGACGGTTCGGTGAACGGGAAATAGGACGGACGGAAACGAATCTGCAAATCTTCTTCAAAGAAGTTACGCAGGAAGTCGTGCAGCGTGCCTTTCAGGTTGGTAAAGCTGATGTTGGTGTCAACAATCAGGCCTTCCATCTGATGGAACATTGGGGTGTGGGTCTGATCGTAATCGTTACGATAGACGCGGCCCGGCGCAATAATGCGGATAGGCGGCTGCTGCTCTTTCATGGTACGGATCTGTACGCCAGAGGTCTGGGTACGCAGCAGACGCGTTGCGTCGAACCAGAAAGTGTCGTGGTCAGCACGTGCCGGGTGGTGGCCTGGAATATTCAGGGCATCGAAGTTGTGATAGTCATCTTCGATTTCCGGGCCAGTCGCCACGGTAAAGCCGAGCTCACCGAAGAAACTTTCAATGCGGTCGATGGTGCGGGTTACCGGGTGTAAACCCCCGGTTTCAACACGACGCCCCGGCAGAGAAACATCGATAGTTTCTGCGGCCAGACGTGCATTAAGGGCTGCCCCTTCCAGAGCGGCTTTACGCTCGTTCAGCGCCTGCTGAACCTGCTCTTTTGCTTCGTTTATAACGGCACCTGCGGCCGGGCGCTCTTCCGCCGGCAATTCACGCAGGGTTGTCATCTGAAGGGTCAGATGCCCTTTTTTACCCAGATATTCGACACGCACGTTATCCAGCGCGGCGACATCTGAAGATTCATTAATAGCTGCCCTGGCACTGGCAACCAGCTCTGCGAGATGTGACATGGTTTTCCTCAATAATGTCGATGCAAACACCCGTTTGCGGACTTAATCTCTTGAATTCTATATACGAAAAAAGCCTCCCTGGGGAGGCTTTCTGGCGCTGTTTTTCGTTTCGTCTTTCACGCGCTAGCCTCCTGGATTCAGGTGCTAAAGTAAAAAAAGAAGCGGAAAATAGCAGCATTCATGCTTGCGTTACCTTGTCTGATAAGGGCAGTGAAGAACTTATTGGAAAGTTTTCACTCTGAAAAGTCAACGTCTTACTGATTCTTAACGATAATTTGAAAGAGAAGAGGGAGGCAAGCCTCCCTCTTCAACTGGCTTATGCCAGTGCAGATTTCGCTTTTTCGACCAGAGCGGTGAACGCTACTTTGTCGAATACTGCGATGTCAGCCAGGATCTTACGGTCAATTTCAACAGAGGCTTTTTTCAGGCCGTTGATGAATTTGCTGTAAGAAATACCGTTCTGACGTGCTGCTGCGTTGATACGCGCAATCCACAGTTGACGGAACTGACGCTTACGTTGACGACGGTCACGGTAAGCATACTGACCTGCTTTGATAACTGCCTGGAAGGCAACGCGGTATACGCGTGAACGCGCACCGTAGTAGCCTTTGGCTTGTTTCAAAATTTTCTTGTGACGTGCACGGGCAACTACACCACGTTTTACGCGAGCCATATGAGCTCTCCTGTTCTATATTCTTGATTAATAAAAGTTAAACGTTAACGACTTATGCGTACGGAAGGCACGCGATTACCAGACCCAGATCGCCTTTAGAAACCATGGCTTTCGGGCGCAGGTGACGTTTACGCTTAGTAGCTTTTTTGGTCAGAATATGACGCAGGTTAGCGTGCTTGTGCTTAAAACCACCTTTACCGGTTTTTTTGAAGCGCTTAGCAGCACCGCGTACGGTCTTAATTTTTGGCATCTTAATAACTTCCACTTCGCATTGTTGAAAAATGAAACGTAGGCGAACAAAGACTGTGAGACCCGAAGGTCCCACGGTCAATGCTACTTGAAGGCCTTACTGTTTCTTCTTAGGAGCGAGCACCATGATCATCTGACGGCCTTCGATCCTTGTTGGGAAGGATTCGACTACTGCCAGTTCACTCAGATCGTCACGGACGCGATTAAGCACTTCCATACCAATCTGTTGGTGGGCCATCTCACGTCCGCGGAAACGCAGCGTGATTTTGGCCTTATCGCCCTCTTCGAGAAAGCGTACCAGGCTGCGGAGTTTTACCTGGTAATCGCCATCGTCGGTGCCAGGACGGAATTTAATTTCCTTAACCTGAACAATCTTTTGCTTTTTCTTCTGTTCCTTAGAAGATTTGCTTTTTTCATAGAGGAATTTGCCGTAGTCCATGATTCGGCAAACTGGCGGTTCGGCGTTAGGGCTGATCTCTACCAGATCCACTCCTGCTTCTTCAGCTTTTTCCAGAGCTTCTCTCAGACTCACTATACCAAGCTGTTCGCCTTCCAGACCTGTTAAGCGAACTTCCTGAACTCGAATCTCGCCATTTATACGGTTCGGACGTGCCGTTTGTACTCGTTTTCCGCCTTTAATACTTTATTCCTCCAGTTGTTGAAGACTGCGGCTGCGTATTTCGTTCAGCAGCTTCTCGATCACTTCGTTTACGTCCACAGTGCCGAGGTCTTTTCCGCGACGGGTGCGCACGGCAACTTTGCCTGCTTCAACCTCTTTGTCGCCACAAACCAGCATATACGGGACACGACGCAATGTGTGCTCGCGGATTTTAAAGCCAATCTTCTCATTTCTCAAGTCTGCTTTTACGCGAATGCCCGCATTTTGCAGTTTACGCGTCAATTCGTTGACGTAATCAGCCTGAGAATCAGTGATATTCATCACCACGACCTGCACAGGTGCAATCCAGGTTGGGAAGAACCCAGCGAACTCTTCGGTAAGAATACCGATGAAGCGTTCGATGGAACCCAAAATGGCGCGGTGAATCATCACCGGCACCTGACGCTCGTTACTTTCGCCAACATAAGAGGCGTTAAGACGCTGCGGCAGGGAGAAGTCCAGCTGTACTGTTCCGCACTGCCATGCACGATCGAGGCAGTCATACAGTGTAAATTCAATTTTCGGGCCGTAGAAGGCACCTTCACCCAGTTGATACTCAAACGGGATGTTGTTTTCTTCCAGAGCCACGGCCAGATCGGCTTCCGCACGATCCCATGTTTCATCACTACCAATGCGTTTTTCAGGACGCGTAGACAGCTTGACGACGATTTTCTCGAAGCCAAAGGTGCTATACATATCGTAGACCATACGAATGCAGGCGTTGACTTCATCACGCACCTGGTCTTCAGTACAGAAGATATGTGCATCATCCTGGGTAAACCCACGAACACGCATCAGGCCATGCAGCGCGCCCGATGGCTCGTTACGATGGCAGCTACCGAACTCCGCCATACGCAACGGCAGATCGCGATAGGATTTGAGTCCCTGGTTGAAAATCTGCACGTGACCAGGGCAGTTCATCGGCTTAATGCAGTATTCACGGTTCTCAGAAGAGGTGGTGAACATCGCATCTTTGTAGTTGTCCCAGTGCCCGGTTTTTTCCCACAGCACACGGTCCATCATGAACGGGCCTTTCACTTCCTGATACTGGTACTCTTTCAGCTTAGAGCGCACGAAAGTTTCCAGTTCACGGAAGATAGTCCAGCCATCGTTATGCCAGAACACCATACCCGGCGCTTCTTCCTGCATATGATACAGGTCAAGCTGCTTACCGATTTTACGGTGGTCACGCTTTGCCGCTTCTTCAAGACGCAGCAGATAGGCGTTCAGCGCTTTTTTATCGGTCCATGCGGTACCGTAGATACGCTGCAGCATTTTATTGCTGCTGTCGCCGCGCCAGTAGGCGCCTGCTGTTTTCATCAGTTTGAAGTAATGACAAAAACGCATGTTCGGCACGTGCGGACCACGGCACATGTCGACGTATTCTTCGTGATGATACAAGCCAGGCTTGTCATCATGGGCGATGTTTTCATCAAGAATGGAGACTTTATAGTTCTCACCGCGGTTCACAAAGGTTTCGCGCGCTTCGCTCCAGCTCACCTTTTTCTTGATGACATCGTAGTTCTTCTCAGCCAGCTCGTGCATCCGCTTTTCGAGGGCGTCGATGTCTTCCTGGGTCAGCGTGTGGTCGAGGTCAACGTCGTAGTAGAAACCGTTATCAATGACCGGACCGATAGCCATTTTGGTATGCGGCCACAGCTGTTTGATAGCGTGTCCCAGCAGGTGTGCGCAGGAGTGACGAATGATCTCCAGACCGTCAGCGTCTTTCGCGGTAATCAGCGACAGAGTGGCGTCTTGTTCAATGAGATCGGAAGCATCTACCAGCTCACCGTTAACACGGCCAGCAATGGTGGCTTTCGCCAGACCTGGACCAATGTCCAGAGCAACATCCATGGGGCTTACAGCGTGGTCGAACTGGCGTTGACTGCCATCAGGAAGAGTAATTACAGGCATTTCATATCCTTATTCACAGTGGTGCCCCACACGAAAGAGCACATGCAAAAATAATTTATTTAGTCATACCAGCAGTTTTAAAGGCTTTATTTGCTTCACTCTGCAAACTGGGTACATCAGGGTGTACAAAACCAAAATGTACATACCTTCACTTGCCGATAACGAACGGTCATAGTACACGGCATTTGATATTTATTAAAGCCAATGAAGAACATGGGTTTTTAACCCGCCAGCGCTCACAGCCTGTTTGCAATAAAAAACCGCCCGTAGACGGTTGATTAGCGGTTAACACCGTTTATTTAGCGTACCCCTGAAATTGTCCTTCTTTCATCACTGCGACCTTGCCTGTTTTATAGGCAATTATCGTGAACAACCCTTGTGAATACGCCGTCGCGTCGGCCGTCACCTCATCCTGAGCCGCTGGCTTTCCGTCTACGGTCAGAATGCCGGACGCATCGCGTTTGATGGTCATGCCATCAAAGTGCTTAGTGAAGCTGAGAGATTTTTTGGCTGACTGGGCTTTTTGCGAATTGAGGGCCTCAGCATTTTCCAGCGCCTGCTTTTCCGCAACGCTGTTCATGGTGGCCTGTCGATTCTGTTCTGCAATGTAGCAGGCATCCCGGCTAACGCCTTTCGCTTCACAATCGGCCATACGTGACGCCTCGCTTGAACAGCCCGCCAACACGGTCACTACTGATGCTATTACCATTAACTTTTTCATGCATTCCTCATTAACATATTTTCAATTTTAGATTTCGGCTCTGCTGGCCTGTTAATCCTGGAGCGAATATCGGCTATCTGAAAAACCTGTTAGTTGACTTACGTCATGAATAAAGTGTGATCCCGTTAGGAGTATTCTGCAATACGGCATACCCGCATCAATCCCGGCTTTTACTGAAATTTAAATAAAGACTTGAAACATCCTGCTGATTGCCAGCCCCTGTCTTTTTCCACACTATGCGCGCCTTTGCCCGGAGCGTTTATGCGTCATCTACTGGCCTTCTTGCAGCGATATGGCATCGATCTGAACAACCCTTCTTCACTGTTTATTGTGTTCGGTTATATTTTCCTGACCGCACTCGTGGCGCATTTTATTTTACGGCTCATTTTAAGAAAATTTGAAAAACATGCGGAACAGGGTAACCGTCCGTGGTTGAAAATATTCACGCAAAATAAGTTATTCCGCCGCATTTCGCTGACTTTGCAGGGTATCCTGGTCAGCATGCAGCTCAGTTTCTATCTCGAAACCGGCAGCCACGTGGGGCTGTTTTTCAACATCTGTGTGCAGTTGTGGATCCTGCTGTTCGCCCTGCTCTCTTTCTTCTCGCTGCTGGACGTCATCCTCAAGCTGTCGCACCAGTACAAGTTTTCCGTGCAATTACCGCTGCGTGGAATTTTCCAGGGTGTGAAGCTGGTCGCCGCATCAATTGTCGCTATCCTGATGATTTCCCTGCTGATTGGTAAGTCCCCTGCCATTCTGTTTAGCGGCCTGGGTGCCATGGCGGCAGTGTTGATGTTGGTGTTTAAAGACCCGCTGCTCGGTCTGGTCGCAGGGATCCAGCTTTCCGCCAATACCATGCTGCATATGGGTGACTGGCTGGAAATGCCAAAATACGGCGCAGACGGCACGGTAATTGATATCGGCCTGACGACGGTGAAAGTGCAGAACTGGGATAACACCATCACCACCATCCCGACCTATGCACTGGTGTCTGATGCCTTCAAAAACTGGAGCTATATGTCAGCTTCCGGCGGGCGTCGTATCAAGCGTAGCGTGTTCATTGACAGCACCAGTATTCACTTCATGTCAGCTGATGAGCTGCAACGTCTGGGTCAGGTCTATCTGCTGAAGCCTTGGCTTAAAGAGCAAAGCCAGAAAGTGGCGAACGGCAATGCCGCGCAGAGCGTGCTCAATGGCGAAAGCATGACTAACATCGGTGCTTTCCGTGCCTGGCTGACAGAATACCTGCATCAGCATCCGAAAATCCGCAAAGACATGACGCTGATGGTTCGCCAGCTTCCGCCTGGCGCTGAAGGCCTGCCGCTGGAAATATATGCCTTTACTAATACCGTTGAATGGCTGAAATATGAGGCAATTCAGGCCGATATATTCGACCATATTTATGCGGTGATTGAAGAGTTTGGCCTGCGCATATATCAGCGCCCTTCCGGCAACGATCTTCGTCCGCAGGCGCTCGTCTGCTGACACCCACAGGGCGCGTTATGCGCCCTGCTTAAATCCCCTGACGACAATCCCTTCTGCATCCAGCCGCTGGCGTATCTGTCGCGCTATCTCCACCGCACTCGGGCTATCGCCGTGTACGCAGATGGAATCCGCATGAATAGCGGTGAACTCGCCTTCAATGGACATCACCCCACCGTCGACAATCATTCGCACTACGCGTTCAGCCACCTCATTCGCGTCGTGAATGACCGCTTCCGGTTCACGTCGGGAAACCAGCGTACCATCCCGGTGATAAGCGCGATCGGCAAAAGCTTCCGCCACGGTATGCACTCCCGCAGCCTGCGCCCACTCAATCAGCGCCGAACCTGCTAATGCCACCAGCGATAATGACGCATCAACTGCCCGCAAACCGGCGATGACCGCCATCGCCTGACGCTTGTCATGCGCAATGGTGTTATACAGAGCCCCGTGCGGTTTAACGTAACGTACTCGCGTCCCCGCCGCTGTGGCTAACCCCTGCAAAGCGCCGATTTGATAAACCACGTCGGCGGTCAATTCATCGCTGGCGATATCCATATTCCGGCGACCAAAGCCGACCAAATCAGGATAGGAAACATGCGCGCCAACGTTTACGCCCAGGCGCAGTGCGGCACGCAGCGTTTCAAAAATACCCGCCGGTGATCCCGCATGAAACCCGCATGCCACGTTAGCACTGCTGACCAGCGTCAAAATTGCGGCGTCATCGCCCATTGTCCACTGGCCGTAGCTTTCGCCTAAATCGCTATTTAAATCAATGCATGGCGCAACGGGCATTTCGAGGATCTCCTGGCTGTTAGTCTTTCGTTAAAATCTCACGGTGTATCACTGTCTCATCCGTTTTACCACGAGGGACACAAAATGGATTTCACGGGATTGATGCAAAGCACCACTGATTTTATCAGCGCCCATCCGCAACGGGCACTCGGTATGATTTTTTTATTGGTCTTTGGCGAGTCGCTGGCCTTTATTTCTCTGTTGCTGCCAGCAACGGTGATTTTGCTGGCAACCGGGCGCTCACCGTCTGGCCGCTGCGGGCCATAGTGCCACTGGTCGCGGGCATTTGCAGAATGCCATCGGGAAAAATTCAGCTCGCCCACATCACCTCAGCGGCGGTGTGGGCCTTCGGCCTTCTCGCGCCGGGGGCACGAGGTATTACGTGGCTGGCGGGGCTGTTTTCGTAATGCGGAAACAATCAGGCCGGATTGCTCCGGCCTGACAAATTACATCTTATAACCCAACGTCACCGTGGTGCGGCGGTCCGTATGATCCGGTGCCGATGATGGCGGCTCGGAGTTCCAGGTGATGTTGTAGGCCACTTTCAGACCGAAATTGTCGTTAATGGCAACGTCCAGCGCCGTCTCGGAGTTGACGGTAGTGTCATCTGCACCAAACACCGATAGACCTTGAGTAAATTTGGTGGTGTCGGTCATCTGCCAGGCATAGGTGCCGGAAGCATAACCCAGCGGCTGAGTTTTGGTTTCATCGTCGGTGTATTCGTCGTAACGCACACCAGGACCGAATTCAAAACGCAGGCTGTGGACCGGCCCGTTGAGGATCTGACGACCGTAACCGGCCGTGAACACATCGCGCTGACGATAGCCGTTATAACGGTCGGTCAACCAGCTTGCCTGGCCGAATAGATAGTCAGCGTCGGTAATGTTGTAACGCGAACGGCCGCCGACTGAATAGGTTTCAGACGAGCGTTCATCGTTAGAAGAGGTGTTGCTGGCGTTACCCCACAGCGACCATGCTGTCGTATCGCCGTACCAGGTCAGTGTGGAGTCAGCAGTCAGAGAAGAACTTTTAGTATTGCCAGACTGTGCCAGGTAACCGCCGTTGATTTTACCTTCAAACGGTTTCTTCGCTGTGGAAGGGTCGTCCATGACAGTAAAAACGGTATTATCGGCCACGGCGTGCAGTGACGCAAAAAGGCCCCCCGCCAGAACAACTACTGCGGGTACTGTCTTGAAAAGCTTCATTTATTATGAGTCCGTACAACAAAAAAAGAGACCATTACGGTCCCGGAAACTTTCACGAGGATCAACAACAGGCGGTCCTAAGAAAGGTAACAAATTATAAAAAGGCGTGAATAACATAGCAATGAATTCTTGTTTCATTTTTTGAATAAGAAGGATCTCAAACAGTGTTTTATTTCATATATAAACGCAGCCATAAGGGATTGTAAATTTGCGAAAAATCATATCCTTGTCACTTTCTTAACCCTCCTTAAGGTGCCAGGCTTACCGCTGACCATAAAATCGGCGACTCGTCTGGGTCATAAATGGAGGTAATCGAATGGTTAATATCTATACGCTTACGCTGGCGCCCTCTCTCGACAGCGCGACGCTGACTCCGCAAATCTATCCTGAAGGCAAATTACGCTGTAGCGCCCCGGTGTTTGAACCCGGCGGCGGAGGGATAAACGTTGCCCGCGCCATTACGTTTCTGGGCGGAAAATCCACGGCGATTTTCCCGGCCGGTGGCGCCACTGGCGAGCATCTGATCTCCCTGCTAGCTAATGAGCAAGTGCCCGTGCAAACGGTCCCCGCTCATGACTGGACGCGTCAAAACCTGCACGTGCATGTCGAAACCAGCGGTGAACAGTATCGCTTTGTGATGCCGGGTGCTGCGTTAAATGAAGACGAATTCCGCCAGCTTGAACTGAAAGTCCTGCAAATAGAAGTCGGCGCTATTCTGGTGATCAGCGGCAGTCTGCCACCGGGCGTGGGCGTGGCGAAGCTGGTAGAGCTTATCAAATCGGCCCAGCAGCACGGTATACGCTGTGTGGTGGACAGCTCCGGCGACGCACTTTCCACCGCGCTGGACGTCGGTGGCATTGAACTGGTGAAACCGAATCAGAAAGAACTGAGCGTACTGGTGCAGCGGGAATTAACCCAGCCGGATGACGTGCGTAAAGCTGCCGAAGAGATTGTCCGCAGCGGAAAAGCGCGACGCGTAGTGGTCTCATTGGGGCCACAGGGTGCCCTGGGTGTCGACGCCACTGGCAGCGTGCAGGTCGTACCGCCGCCGGTTAAGAGCCAGAGCACGGTCGGGGCCGGTGACAGCATGGTCGGCGCAATGACCCTGAAACTTGCGGAGAGCGCGTCGCTCGACGAAATGGTCCGTTACGGCGTGGCCGCCGGGAGTGCCGCGACCATCAACCAGGGCACGCGTTTGTGCTCACTGGAAAACACGCGGACGATTTACGATTACTTGTGCCGAAGCTGACCGTCACTCCCGAGGTAACCGCGGCGGGAGTCGAAAAATCACGGTAATCGGCTATGCTATAAAACTCCATGCTTAACAACGAGGTTTCCGATGAGCGGCGAAATCACGCGTTACGTGGTAACCGTCAGTTTCCATGAACAGACGCTGACCGAAATCAATGAGCTCAATAACCATCTGACCCGCGCCGGATTTACGCTGACGCTGAGCGACGACGACGGTAAAGTACACGATCTGGGCACCAATACGTTTGGCCTCGTCAGTCCGCAAAATGAAGATGATATCAAAGCCCTGACCACCGGCCTGGCGGAAACCGCAATTGGCCACCAGCCTGACGTCAGCGTTGTGACCTTTGAACACTGGCTGCAGGACAACACGACCAATACGGCAAGTTAAAACGCACAGTTGTGCGTCAGTTCGAGTTTTTCCACCGCATTTATGCGCTAACCTTATGATCTGGCAGAAAACATGGGGAGAGAGAGCATGTGGCAAGCGATCTGTAGCCTGTTGAAAGAGCACGGAGACGGCGAAATCGAGCTGCGTAACGAACTGCCCGGCGGAGAAATCCACGCCGCATGGCATTTACGCGTTAGCGGTCAGGACTATTTCGTCAAATGCGATGAGCGAGAAATGCTGCCCATCTTCACCGCGGAAGCCGATCAACTCGACCTGCTGGCGCGCAGCGAAACCGTTGCCGTACCCGAGGTGTACGCCGTTGGCAGTGACCGGGATTACAGCTTTGTGGTGATGGAGTTTCTTCCTCCCCGACCGCTGGATGCGCACAACGCCTTCCTGCTCGGTCAGCAGCTGGCCCGTCTTCATCAGTGGAGCGAGCAACCGCAGTTTGGCCTCGATTTCGACAACGACCTTTCCACGACGCCTCAACCCAATGCCTGGCAGCGACGCTGGTCAACCTTCTTTGCAGAACAGCGCATTGGCTGGCAGCTGGAGCTCGCCGCCGAAAAAGGCCTCGCGTTCGGTAACATTGATGCCATCGTCGAGCACATCCATCAGCGTCTGAGCTCGCACCAGCCCCAGCCTTCGCTGTTACACGGTGATTTGTGGTCTGGCAACTGCGCACTTGGCCCGTCTGGCCCCTATATTTTCGACCCGGCCTGCTATTGGGGGGACCGTGAATGCGATTTAGCGATGCTGCCCCTGCACCCGGAACAACCTCCGCAAATTTACGATGGCTATCAATCGGTCTCGCCGCTACCCCTTGATTTTCTCGACCGGCAGCCGGTATACCAGCTCTACACGTTACTTAACCGCGCCATTCTGTTCGGCGGGCAGCATCTGGTGAACGCGCAAAAGGCACTGGATCGCGTGCTGGCCGCATAAAACAAGCCCCGTTAAAAGGGGCTTGTTTTATTAATTACTGCGTTAGTTAATCGAAACGCCTTTGAGGCGGAATTCGATATTCATGACAATCCCCGTACCCGGTTTACCCGGTTCGTAGCGCCATTTGCGCATCGCGGTTTTCACCTCACGCTCAAACATGTTCGATGGCTGGGCTGAGAGGATCTCGAGATTATCCACGCGGCCATCTGCCGTAACGTCAAACTTCACGCGCACTTTGCCTTCAATACGCAACGCCTGGGCGCGGGCCGGATACTGCGGCTCACCACGGCTTAATGCCCGCGGGCCGGTAGGTGCCGTTACAACCGGTTTACTTGGCGCAGGAGCGGTATTGGTCGGCGGACGGCTCTGGGTCGTCGAATTTTCAAACGGTGACGCCGGACGCGGCTCAATCGGTTTCGGCTGTGGCTTCGGTTGCTCCACCTTTTTCACCTGTTTCGGTTTCGGTTTTGGCTTCGGTTTAGGTTTCGGCTCAGGCTTATGAATCACCACCGGCGCTTCTTTCGGCGGTTCTGGCACTACTTCTGGCTCAGGCTCAGGTTCAACTACCGGCGGTGGAGGCGGTTGTACCGCCTGCGGCGGCTCCAGATCGGCTGGCGTTACCATCGTCACCGTAATAGGCTGCGCGGGTGCCGGCAGTTCAATAACCTGATGTACCGAGGTATAAAGTAAACCCGCCACTAAGGCTCCGTGAATGACCACAGAAAGCAACGTGGGCCACGGAAAACGGCGAGGCATATCGAGGGTCATTGAAGTCATAATCGCTGCAGTTGAAAAATGATGCCTCGATTTTAAATGCAAATAGCAATCATATTCAATAAGCCATCTTATCTTCGGTCAACTTTCTGCCGCTGTTGGCGAAAAAAAACACACTTATCACGTCCTGTCAGACCTCCCGGAATCTTTGCATTGCAGTCATCAGCGCTTTGAAATAACGTGTTTCGACAATTTACCGATAAGGACTGTGCCCGTGCTTTACGTGATTTATGCTGAAGATGTCGCCGACTCTCTGGAAAAACGTTTGTCGGTCCGCCCTGCTCATCTTGCCCGTCTGCAGTTGCTGCACGATGAAGGCCGTCTGCTGACCGCAGGCCCAATGCCCGCTGTGGACAGTAACGATCCTGGCGCAGCCGGTTTTAGCGGTTCGACGGTGATTGCAGAGTTTGAGTCGCTGGAGGCGGCACAGGCCTGGGCTGAGGCCGACCCGTACGTTGCGGCAGCGGTGTACGGGAATGTGAAAGTGCGTCCGTACAAGAAAGTGTTCTGATAAAACCCTAAAAAACAAGAGGCACCACATGCGGTGCCTCTTGTTATCAGAATTCGTAGATTGCGAAGAGCAGTGAATTTCGCTGCCGCGCGCCCAAACATTTTCTGATTGAGTGGATGCGCATGTTGCGGCGCGACTGAGCTTCCAGCCAACGCGCTTTGCGACGGCTGGCTTGTCTCAGCATCCGCCAGCGCCCCACTTCGTTTCTGCTACGCTTCATTTCAACATCTCAGAGATGAAAGAGCGCACATTATAAACCCTTGCGCCCGGCTGACCAGTGCTTTTGCCGCCTGTTTTTATTTGCCAGATGAATTCGTACGCGTAAACTCTTAACGACAGGCTTTCAAAAGGATTTTTTATGACAACCTTCTACACCGTGGTGAGTTGGCTGGTCATTCTGGGGTATTGGTTGTTAATCGCGGGCGTGACGTTACGTATCCTGATGAAACGACGCGCGGTACCTTCAGCAATGGCATGGTTGCTGATCATTTATATTCTGCCGTTGGTCGGGATCATCGCCTATCTCTCCGTGGGGGAGTTGCATCTGGGGAAGCGTCGTGCCGAACGTGCCCGTGCGATGTGGCCGTCTACCGCCAAGTGGCTCAACGATCTTAAAGCCTGCAATCATATATTTGCGGAATCTAATAGCCCGGTGGCGAGCTCACTGTTCAAGCTGTGTGAACGTCGCCAGGGCATTGCCGGGGTTAAAGGCAATCAGCTCCAACTGCTGACCGAATCGGATGACGTCATGCAGGCCCTGATCCGCGACATTCAGCTCGCGCGTCACAATATCGAAATGGTTTTCTATATCTGGCACCCGGGGGGCATGGCTGACCAGGTCGCGGAATCGCTGATGGCCGCCGCGCGTCGGGGTGTGCACTGCCGGTTAATGCTCGATTCCGCCGGTAGCGTCGACTTTTTCCGTAGCCCATGGGCGGCGATGATGCGTAACGCCGGCATCGAAGTGGTGGAAGCGCTGAAAGTTAATCTGATGCGTGTGTTCCTGCGCCGTATGGACCTGCGTCAGCATCGCAAAATGGTGATGATCGATAACTATATTGCCTACACCGGCAGCATGAACATGGTTGACCCGCGCTTCTTCAAACAGGATGCAGGCGTTGGGCAATGGGTCGATTTGATGGCCCGTATGGAAGGCCCAATCGCTACTTCAATGGGGATTGTCTACTCCTGCGACTGGGAAATCGAAACCGGCAAACGCATTCTGCCCCCTGCCCCCGACGCCAATATTATGCCGTTCGAAGAAGCGAGCGGGCACACTATCCATACCATCGCTTCCGGCCCGGGTTTCCCGGAAGACTTAATTCATCAGGCGCTGCTCACTGCGGCTTATTCTGCGCGTGAATACCTGATAATGACCACGCCGTACTTTGTGCCAAGCGACGATCTGCTTCACGCGATTTGCACCGCCGCTCAGCGTGGGGTGGACGTGAGCATTATTATGCCGCGCAAGAACGATTCGGTGTTGGTAGGCTGGGCGAGCCGCGCCTTCTTCACCGAGTTGCTAGCCGCTGGCGTTAAGATTTATCAGTTCGAAGGCGGCCTGCTGCACACCAAAAGCGTGCTGGTCGATGGCGAACTGAGCCTGGTTGGCACGGTGAATCTGGATATGCGCAGCCTGTGGCTGAACTTTGAAATCACTCTGGCGATTGATGACGCTGGTTTTGGCGGTGATTTGGCGGCGGTACAGGACGATTATATTTCCCGTTCGCGCCTGCTGGATGCTCAGCGCTGGTTAAAACGCCCGCTATGGCAGCGCGTCACCGAGCGACTGTTTTACTTCTTTAGTCCGTTGCTGTAAAACGTGCCCATTAGCTGAAAATCTAGGTGTCATCATGGAAATGGATTTAAATAATCGCCTGACCGAAGACGAAACGCTCGAGCAGGCCTACGATATTTTTCTCGAACTGGCGGGTGATAACCTCGATCCTGCGGATATCATTATCTTTAATTTGCAGTTTGAAGAACGTGGCGGCGCCGAGCTTTTCGACCCGGCGGAAGACTGGCAGGAACATGTCGATTTCGATTTGAACCCTGATTTCTTCGCCGAAGTGGTCATCGGTCTGGCCGATACCGACGGCGGCGAATTAAACGATATCTTTGCCCGCGTGCTGCTGTGTCGCGATAAAGACCATAAGATTTGCCATATTCTGTGGCGTGAATAATCGTAGAGTATGAACAATATAAGGCTGCTTACGCAGCCTTTTTTATTTCCCTTCCGGCAATGGCGTGCCACAGGTGCTGCAGTAATTGGCATTTTTTTCATGCCCGGTATGCCGACATTTCGGGCATACGCGCGTACTACGACGGTTCTGATACTCATTACTCATATGGGTAGTAATTAACCCGGTTGGAATAGCGATTACCGAGTAACCAATCAAAATGAGCAGCGACGCTACAAACCGTCCGACACCGGTATGTGGGGCAATATCGCCGTAGCCCACGGTAGTGGCGGTTACCACCGCCCAGTACACCGACGCCCCTAAGGTCACAAAGCCGTTCTCGGGGCCTTCGATGCCGTACATCAGCGAGCCGAACACCACCATCACAATCGCGATTAAGAAATAGAACACCATTAATTGATGGCGGGCTCTGACAATCGCCAGCCAGAAGACCCGCAGCGATGACATATAGCGCAGCAGCTTTAGCACGCGCAGAATACGAATGGTCCTCAATGCCCGCCAGGCGAAAACATAATTCACGCTTATTTCCGGCCATAGCCAAAGAACATACATCGGCAGCACGGTGATTAAATCGATTATTCCCCAAAAGCTGAATACATATTTCGCGGGCTGCGGCCAGCACAACACTCGAAGAAAATACTCAGCGGTAAATACCGCAGTGATGAGCAGTTCCAGATAGACAAAGGTGTGCCACTGATCGAAAGTCAGATGGTAATGAGAATCTATTGCCGATTCGACAAAAATAATCACGACGCTGAATAGCGCAAAAAAACCACACAACGCCTCGACGCGACGTCCGCAGCGGGTACTTTGATCAAACAGAATGCGGTAAAGACGCTGGCGGAGTGAAACCGGGGCGACGAGCACAATAACCTCACAATAAAAAGGGCTGACATTTGTCAGCCCGGGAGATTATAGCGGGTCCACCTTCAGACAGGAAACAGCATGTCGGAAGCTGCCCTCCAGAACCGGTCGCGTTTTCGCACATTCCGGCCCGGCAATCGGGCAACGGGTGCGGAATACGCAGCCTGACGGCGGGTTGATAGGCGACGGTAACTCACCTTCCAATAATTGTATCTTTTTGTTCTTTTCCAGATCCGGGTCTGGAATGGGCACCGCGGACATCAGCGCTTTGGTGTAAGGGTGCAACGGATTGTGGTAAACCTGATCGTAAGTTCCCAGTTCTACCGCATGGCCCAGATACATTACCAGCACGCGATCGGAGATGTGTTTTACCACCGCCAGATCGTGGGCGATGAAAATCAGCGACAGTCCCATTTCACGTTGCAACTGCTGGAGCAGGTTTACCACCTGCGCCTGAATCGACACGTCCAGCGCCGAAACTGGTTCGTCACAGATAATCAGTTTTGGCTCAAGAATCAGCGCGCGGGCGATACCGATACGCTGACACTGACCGCCGGAAAATTCATGCGGGTAACGGTTGATGAGGTTCGGCAGCAGGCCGACTTTCATCATCATTGCCTTCACGCGGTCACGGACTTCCTGACGCGGCATTTTCGGATGATAGGTGCGCAGCGGCTCGGCGATGATGTCGCCGATATTCATACGCGGGTTCAGGGAAGCCAGCGGATCCTGGAAAATCATCTGAATGTCGCTGCGCACGGCGCGCCATTCGTCCGGTTTCATACCCAGTAAATCTTTACCCAGCCAGGCGACACGCCCTTCGGTGGCTTTCACCAGGCCGATGATGGCGCGGGCAAAGGTCGATTTACCACAGCCAGATTCTCCGACTACGCCCAGCGTTTCGCCTTCATACAGTCGCAGCGTTACGCCATCGACCGCCTTCAGGGTTTTCGAGGGCTGCCAGAACCACTGTTTGCCATCTTTGATGTCAAAGTGCACTTTTAGATCGGCAATTTCGAGCAGAACTTTTTTATCTTCAGTCACGGCGTTCATACCAGATCCCCCACCGGTTTAAAGCAGGCGCGTAAACGGCCAGGCGCGAACGCCTCCAGAGGCGGAGCCGTATTGCAGATTTCCATCGCATGCGGGCAGCGCGGCTGGAACGGACAGCCTTTCGGCAGACGCATCAGATTTGGCGGGTTGCCTGGAATGGTCAACAGCGCTTCACCTTCTGCATCCAGACGCGGCACCGCGTTAAGCAGCCCCATCGAATACGGGTGTGCCGGGTGATAAAACACGTCGCGCGCGTTGCCATATTCCATGGTGCGCCCGGCGTACATCACCAACACTTTGTCGCAGATCCCGGCCACAACGCCGAGATCGTGCGTGATCATGATGATGGCGGTGTTGAATTCGCTTTTCAGCTCATTCAGCAGGGTCATGATTTGCGCCTGAACGGTCACGTCCAGTGCGGTCGTCGGTTCATCGGCAATCAGCAGTTTTGGCCGACACAGCAGCGCCATGGCGATCATCACACGCTGGCGCATACCACCAGAAAACTCGTGCGGGTACATGCGCATACGCTTACGCGCTTCCGGCATTTTTACCGCATCAAGCATCCGCACTGACTCTTCAAACGCTTCGGCTTTGCCCATGCCTTTGTGCAGCATCAGTACTTCCATCAGCTGCTCGCCCACCCGCATGTACGGGTTCAGGGACGTCATCGGATCCTGGAAAATCATCGAAATCTGTTCGGCGCGCAGTCGGTTAAGCTCTTTCTCCGGCAGATTCAGGATCTGACGGCCGTTAAAAGAAGCGACGCCGCCAATACGGCCGTTCTTCGCCAGTAGACCCATCAGTGCAAACGCGGTCTGGGATTTACCGGAACCGGATTCGCCGACGATCCCCAGCGTTTCGCCCGCTTTCAGGCTGAAATTCAGATCGTTTACCGCCGTCACGTCACCGTCTGCGGTGGCAAACGTTACGCGTAAATCTTTCACGTCAAGCAGCAGGCCAGCTTGTTGCTGCTGCGGGGCGTTAACCATTTCAATCGTGCTCATGGCATCACTCCTTAGCGGTCTTTCGGATCGAGGGCATCACGCAAGCCATCGCCGATAAAGTTGAAACAAAACAGGGTTACTACCAGGAAACCAGCCGGATACAGCAGCAACCATGGAGACACTTCCATGGAGTTGGCGCCATCACTCAATAATGCGCCCCAGCTGCTGAGCGGCTCCTGGGTACCCAGACCGAGGAAGCTCAGGAACGATTCAAACAGGATCATGCTTGGCACCAGCAGTGAAGCGTAAACCACCACCACGCCCAGCACGTTTGGCACGATATGACGCACCACGATATTCGCGGTTGAGACACCACCCACCTGCGCCGCTTCGATAAACTCTTTGCGCTTCAGGCTTAAGGTCTGGCCGCGCACGATACGCGCCATATCCAGCCAGGAAACCATCCCGATGGCCACGAAGATAAGCAGGATGTTCTGGCCGAAGAAGGTCACCAGCAAAATAACGAAGAACATGAACGGGAAGGAGTTCAGGATCTCCAGCAGACGCATCATCACAGAGTCTACTTTTCCGCCGAGGTAGCCGGAAAGCGAGCCGTACAGTGTTCCGAGAATAACGGCGACCAGCGCCGCGGCGATCCCGACCATCAGCGAGATTCGACCACCAATCGCGACACGCACTAATAAATCACGGCCGGATGAATCGGTCCCGAAATAGTGCCCAGAAGGCATATCAGGGGCGCTGGACATCATGTTCCAGTCGGTATCGAAGTAGCTGAACTGCGACAGCATCGGGGCCAGCGTTACGAACAAGGCGATAACCACCAGCACAATCAGGCTGGCGACCGCCGCACGGTTATGCATAAAACGACGGCGGGCGTCCTGCCAAAGGCTGCGGCCTTCGACTTCCAGTTTTTCACTGAAGTGTTCCAGCGCCTCGCTGTTTTTCTTACTCAACATCATGGCGAACTCCAGTGTCAGTAACGGATTTTCGGATCGATAACGGCATACAGCACATCGACGATCGCGTTAAACAGAATGGTCAGCGCACCGACCAGAATGGTCAGGCTGAGTACCAGAGAATAATCGCGGTTCAGTGCGCCATTCACGAACAGCTGACCGATACCCGGCAGGCCGTAAATGGTTTCGATGACCATCGAACCGGTGATGATGCCCACAAACGCTGGCCCCATGTACGAGAGTACGGGTAACAGTGCCGGTTTCAGCGCATGACGCATAATAATGCGGCGCATCGGCAGCCCCTTCGCCCTTGCGGTACGAATAAAGTTGGAGTGCAGGACTTCAATCATCGAACCACGGGTGATACGCGCGATGCTGGCGATATAGGCCAGAGACAGCGCCACCATCGGCAGGATCATGTATTGCAACGCCCCGCCGTTCCAGCCACCGCCAGGCAACCAGTGCAGCGTGATGGCAAATATCATCACCAGCAATGGCGCGACCACGAAGCTCGGGATAACCACCCCGGTCATCGCCACCCCCATGACGGCATAATCCCATTTGGTATTTTGATTCAGCGCGGCTATCACCCCGGCACTGACACCCAGGATTACGGCGAGGAAGAATGCAGCAAAACCTAATTTGGCCGACACCGGGAAGCTTGCGGCCACCAGGTCGTTCACGGAATAATCTTTATATTTGAATGACGGTCCAAAATCCCCGTGTGCCAGCTGCTTCAAATAATTGAAGTACTGGACCCCGATAGGATCGTTCAGGTGATATTTGGCTTCAATGTTCGCCATGACTTCTGGCGGTAGCGTACGTTCGCCGGTAAATGGACTGCCCGGCGCCAGACGCATCATAAAGAAGGAAATGGTAATCAGGATAAAGAGTGTCGGAATTGCTTCCAGACAGCGACGTAAAATAAATTTCAACATTGCCCGTACCTTCTGGCGTGTGCCTTTACATGTCGCAATTCAGCGTGGCTGATGCAGTCATGTGATAGTGCGTGAAATAAGACACAGTGGGGCAACTCTGTGTTGCCCCACGTATTGCCATTAATGCTTAATGATATACAAGTCTTTGGTATAGATGTTGTCCATTGGATCTTTACCGGTGTAACCGCCAATCCATGGTTTCACCAGACGGGCATTCACATAGTAATAGACCGGAACGATAGCGGAGTCTTTGCCCAGCTGCTGTTCAGCTTTGTCATACAGCGCAACACGCTGTGCTTCGTCGGTCACCTGCAGAGTCTGTTTCATGATCGCATCAAACGCTGGGCTCTTATAATGCGCGGTGTTCATTGAGCTATCAGACAGCATGGTGTTCAGGAAGGAAGTCGGTTCGTTATAGTCCGCACACCAGCCGGCACGCGCAACGTCGTAAGTACCCTGATGACGGGTATCCAGGAAGGTTTTCCACTCCTGGTTAACCAGCTTCACGTTCACGCCCAGGTTTTTCTTCCAGATAGACGCGGCTGCGATTGCCAGTTTCTTGTGCAGATCGGAGGTGTTGTAGAGCAGCTCGAAGGTCAGCGGCTTATCCGCAGTGTAGCCTGCTTCGGCCAGCAGTTTCTTCGCTTCTTCGTTACGTTTTTCCTGAGTCCAGGTAAACCACTCTGGTTTGGTCAGCTTCGCGCCATCGGTGTACGGTGGGGTATAACCGTAAGCTGGCAGGTCACCCTGCGCTTTCACTTTGTTAACGATGATGTCGCGGTCCAGGCCCAGTTTCAGTGCGGTACGTACACGCTCATCGGTGAACGGGGCTTTCTGGTTGTTGATTTCGTAGTAGTAGGTGCACAGGTACGGGTCAACGTGAACTTCGGTTGGGATCTCTTTCTTCAGCTTCTGGAACAGCTCAATCGGCAGGTTGTTATAGGTCATGTCGATTTCGCCGCTGCGGTAGCGGTTTACGTCGGTGACTTCAGAAGAGATTGGCAGATAGGTAATCTGGTCAACAACGGTATCTTTGTTATCCCAGTAGTTGGTGTTGCGTTCCATTACGATGCGCTCGTTCACCACCCAGTCTTTCAGTTTGTATGCGCCGTTGGTGACGATATTGGCAGGCTGAGTCCACTTCTCTCCGAATTTCTCGATGGCGGTTTTATTTACCGGGGACATCGCCGGGTTCACCAGCAGTTTGTAGAAATAAGGAACCGGCTCGCTCAGAGTGACTTCCAGAGTGTGATCGTCGATGGCTTTCACGCCGAGATCGGAGGTCGGTTTTTTGCCGTCGATGATTTCATCAACGTTCAGGATGTGACCGTATTGCGGATAGCTCGCATACGGGGAGGCGGTTTTCGGGTCCACCAGACGCTGCCAGCTATATACGAAATCTTGTGCCGTTACCGGCTCGCCGTTGGACCATTTTGCGTCTTTACGCAGATGGAAGGTCCACACTTTGAAATCTTTGTTATCCCAGCTTTCGGCAACGCCCGGGATCGGGTGACCGTCTTTGGTAGAGGTGATGAGCAGGCCTTCAAACAGGTCACGGCTCACGTTTGCTTCTGGAACACCTTCAATTTTGTTCGGATCCAGTGACTGCGGCTCAGCGCCGTTGTTACGGATCATGGTCTGCTTATCTGCCAGCTTAACACCTGCAGGAACGTCTGCAGCCATTGCACTTCCTGCGATAAGTGCAGCTAAAACACCGGCTGCGATGAGGCTTTTTTTTGTGATGATGGACATTGTGTTGATACTCCGCTCATTATAATTACTGGCTGTGCCAGCCTGTTTAATCCCCGAAGGGTTCCCCATACAGCGCAGGAGTGAATGCGTCTGTCAGGCTTTACTGCTGCTATCACCGACTTCTTTATTACGGTCACTCTTTATTCGGCAACCTTTCGTCGATTCTTTAGGCCATCCCCCCTGTCGGGATAACCGATGTTTTTTTTCGCGTCAGGAGATTTATTTGAAAATTATTCTCATCTCCACTTTTTGTATCGCGAAATGTCTGGGCGGAAAGTACCAAAAGCATTTCTCCCCCGCCAATACAATTTGCAAATTTGTTAACCAATTCTCTTTTGTTGAACCCATTTCGAATGAAGCAGGTCAACCTTCGCAGCGCAGACTAAGATTTAACTCTTATTAATCAATTAGTTAATAAATAAACACCTCAGGGTGCGGGTCGCACAACGCCGATGGCGGCTTTTTACACAATAATTTAACAATTGATTATTATTTAGCACATTACTCTGCGTGAACGTTGAAATTACTAATAACATTTCAATTATCGCACGGCAAGCGTAAGAGTATCATGTTAGTGAAATAACATTATTGCCCGGGGTACTACATGGGGCTCTAAAGGCTAATCATCTGATAACAATAGAATTAGAGAAAAATAGCAGAAGGTTATTACGACAGGCCAATTCACATTTATTGATATGTTTTGCTAATAGATGAAAGAAAAAACGAGGCGTGTTTGCCCCGTTTCAGAACGGTGTCAGGCAAGCAAGCCGGGGAAGATAGATTTGATACCGGCCACAATAAATTCAATGCCAAGCGCCATCAGCAGCAGACCCATGATACGGGTGATAACGTTGATGCCCGTTTGTCCCAGTAACCGCACCAGCCAGGGCGCAATGCGGAACAGTCCCCAACAGCAACCGGCAAAAATCGCGATAGCGACGGAGAAGCCAATCAGATGCGCGATATTATGGTAGCGCGTGCCCCAGACAATCGTGGAGCTGATTGCCCCCGGCCCGGCCATTAAGGGTAATGCCAGAGGGACAACGCCAACGCTTTCGCGAATGGCCGTCTCTGATTTTTCCTGCTTGTTCTGTTTATCCTCACCGAGCTTTCCGCTGATCATCGACATCGCAATCGTTACCACCAGAATACCGCCCGCAATACGGAACGAATCGATAGAGATACCGAAGAGTTGCAGAATGCCGTCGCCAAGAAACAGTGAAGTCCACAAAATGATGGCAACCGAGAGGTTTGCCGTCAGGTTGGTCTTATTGCGCGCAGGCGCCGACTGGTAGCTGGTCATACTGATGAACACAGGGATGATACCCACCGGGTTTACCAGCGCAAATAAGCCAATGAAAAATTTAATATAAGTTGGAAAATCGAACAGCGATTGAATCACGGTAACCCCGCGCCCTCATCAATTGTGGTAGTTGACGTACAGTAATCACGAAAAACGCGCTGAAGATACGCTGTTTGACGGTATTCTTCACCACAAATCTGCTGTAAAACGCTACCAATACACGTTGTTATGTATCTGTTTAAATTATGCTAATGTTACCCCAGTCCGAAATTACGATCATTTAACACTTGATACAAACAGCTAAAATCGGCCTGCTGAATGGAGTCAGCTTGGTGTAATCTTGATTTAGATCACGCAATTCGTACTCAGAAGTGAGTAATCTTGATGTCGCACCAGGGAGTAGCCCGGTAACTCTACCGGGTGTAATGGAAGGCTCTTTTAGTAAATCAGTGGATGAAGGTCGTTAAGTAACCTTTTGTTTTTATGGCTCTTACGCAAGCTGCTTGTGGTCTGTCTATACTGACGTATCGCGCAGCTGATTTACTAAAAAAGTTTAACATTATCCAGGAGAGCATTTATGGCTGTTACTAATGTCGCTGAACTGAACGCACTCGTCGAGCGCGTAAAAAAAGCTCAGCGTGAATATGCCAACTTCACCCAAGAACAGGTTGATAAAATCTTCCGCGCGGCCGCACTGGCTGCTGCAGATGCTCGAATCCCTCTCGCGAAACTGGCCGTTGCCGAATCTGGCATGGGTATCGTGGAAGATAAAGTGATTAAAAACCACTTTGCTTCTGAGTATATCTACAACGCCTATAAAGATGAGAAAACCTGTGGTGTCCTGTCTGAAGATGACACTTTCGGTACTATCACCATCGCTGAACCTATCGGCATCATCTGCGGTATCGTACCGACCACCAACCCAACGTCTACCGCTATCTTCAAGTCTCTTATCAGCCTGAAGACGCGTAACGCAATCATCTTCTCCCCACACCCACGTGCGAAAGACGCGACGAACAAAGCCGCCGATATCGTTCTCCAGGCTGCAATCGCAGCGGGTGCGCCGAAAGATCTGATTGGTTGGATTGATCAGCCTTCCGTAGAGCTGTCCAACGCTCTGATGCATCACCCGGACATCAACATGATCCTCGCCACGGGTGGCCCGGGCATGGTTAAAGCAGCATACAGCTCCGGTAAACCTGCCATCGGCGTAGGTGCGGGTAACACCCCTGTAGTTGTTGATGAAACGGCTGATGTGAAACGCGTTGTGGCGTCCATCCTGATGTCTAAAACCTTCGACAACGGCGTAATCTGTGCCTCTGAACAGTCCGTTATCGTCGTTGACTCTGCGTACGCTGCAGTACGTGAGCGTTTTGCTTCACACGGCGGCTACATGCTGCAGGGCAAAGAGCTGAAAGCCGTTCAGGACATCATCCTGAAAAATGGTGGTCTGAACGCGGCTATTGTTGGTCAGCCAGCAACCAAAATTGCTGAACTGGCAGGCTTCACCGTACCAGCAGATACCAAAATTCTGATTGGCGAAGTGACCGTTGTTGACGAGTCTGAGCCGTTCGCACACGAAAAACTGTCTCCGACTCTGGCAATGTACCGCGCCAAGAACTTCGAAGACGCGGTGGTTAAAGCGGAAAAACTGGTTGAGATGGGCGGCATCGGCCACACCTCTTGCCTGTACACCGACCAGGACAACCAGCCAGAGCGCGTTAAGCACTTCGGCGACAAAATGAAGACCGCACGTATTCTGATTAACACCCCGGCGTCTCAGGGTGGTATCGGTGACCTCTACAACTTCAAACTCGCGCCTTCCCTGACTCTGGGTTGTGGTTCCTGGGGTGGTAACTCCATCTCTGAGAACGTGGGTCCTAAGCACCTGATCAACAAGAAAACCGTTGCTAAGCGAGCTGAAAACATGTTGTGGCACAAACTTCCGAAATCCATCTACTTCCGTCGTGGCTCACTGCCAATCGCGCTGGATGAAGTGATTACCGATGGTCACAAACGTGCGATGATCGTGACTGACCGTTTCCTGTTCAACAACGGCTATGCAGACCAGATCACATCTGTTCTGAAAGCAGCTGGCGTTGAAACTGAAGTGTTCTTTGAAGTTGAAGCTGACCCAACTCTGACCGTTGTCCGCAAAGGTGCAGAACTGGCGAACTCCTTCAAACCAGACGTGATTATCGCGCTGGGCGGCGGTTCCCCGATGGATGCTGCGAAAATCATGTGGGTCATGTACGAACACCCAGAAACTCACTTCGAAGAACTGGCGCTGCGCTTTATGGACATCCGTAAACGTATCTACAAGTTCCCGAAAATGGGTGTGAAAGCGAAGATGATTGCGGTCACCACCACTTCTGGTACCGGTTCTGAAGTGACCCCGTTTGCGGTGGTTACCGATGATGCAACGGGTCAGAAATATCCACTGGCTGACTACGCGCTGACTCCGGACATGGCTATCGTTGATGCCAACCTCGTGATGGATATGCCGAAATCACTGTGTGCATTCGGTGGTCTGGATGCAGTAACGCATGCCCTGGAAGCTTACGTGTCTGTGCTGGCATCTGAGTTCTCCGACGGCCAGGCTCTGCAGGCTCTGAAACTGCTGAAAGAAAACCTGCCAGCGTCTTACCACGAAGGTTCTAAGAACCCAGTTGCTCGTGAACGCGTTCACAACGCAGCGACTATCGCCGGTATCGCGTTTGCTAACGCCTTCCTCGGTGTGTGTCACTCCATGGCGCATAAACTGGGTTCGCAGTTCCACATTCCACACGGTCTGGCCAATGCCCTGCTGATCAGCAACGTTATTCGCTATAACGCAAACGACAACCCAACCAAGCAGACTGCATTCAGCCAGTACGACCGTCCGCAGGCTCGTCGTCGTTATGCAGAAGTCGCAGACCACCTGGGTCTGACGTCTTCCAGCGATCGTACTGCTGCGAAAATCGAGAAACTGCTGGCATGGCTGGACAGCATCAAAGCTGAACTGGGTATTCCTAAGTCTATCCGTGAAGCAGGTGTTCAGGAAGCTGACTTCCTGGCTCACGTCGACAAACTGTCTGAAGACGCGTTTGATGATCAGTGTACCGGTGCTAACCCACGTTACCCGCTGATTGCTGAACTGAAGCAAATCCTGCTGGACACCTACTACGGCCGCGAATTTAGCGAAGGCGACGTAGCTGAGAAGAAAGCAGCTGCTCCGGCTAAAGCTGACAAAAAAGCGAAGAAAACCGCTTAATTTGAAAGCCTAATATAAACCCGCCAGACGGCTAATGCCGATCCGGTGGCTGGTATAAAAAGGGTCCATGTTTATCATGGACCCTTTTTAAATGGAACTTTCACAAGCCCTCAGCATTATCAATGTCACTACGTCTGAACACACCCGCAACCTCTCTGAGCTACCCCCGCTGAGTTTATCCAACGAGCACTTACGCTGACGGACACCGTTACGCTGCGCAAACGCAAACTTCCTCTCGAGTCCATGATTTGGCTCACACAGCTGCAGCAGGCTGCCAGAACTGGTACAGCAGAGGAGTTGTGGGGGAGTTCTGCTGACCTATAACCTGGTGATATATCAGATGGTGAAAATGGCATTCGAGCTCAAAGGTGATTATCTGCCGTATCAGCTGAGCGTCAGTGGCTCAAACAAGGTTGCTGATAACGTTGCCATGGGCTTCACCCGCCAAAATGGCTGGTCTTACCGGGGAGAAGAGAGCGAAATTACCCTCGGGAGTTAAGAGTCAAAGCCCGGAAATACCCGGAGAGAAAAACGGCTGGTCACTTTAAGTGACCAGCATTAGCCAGATGGCGGTTTTTTTTATGTCTGTTGCGCGCTAAAGCGTGGTGAGATTACTCTTCCACCTTCCCTCGCACTCGCTGCTGTATAGCGCTCAGAGAGCCTTCCAGAAGCGCTTCTTTGTAATGTTTACGGCACACGGAGACGTAACGCTCATTCCCGCCGATAACCACCTGTTCGCCTTCGTTATACGGACGCCCTTCCTGATCCAATCGCAGCACCATACTCGCCTTACGACCACAGAAGCAGATGGTTTTTAATTCCACCAATTTATCGGACCAGCACAGCAGATATTGGCTGCCAATAAACAGCTCGCCGCGAAAATCTGTACGCAGGCCGTAGCACAGCACCGGAATATCCAACTCATCCACAACCTCTGACAGCGCGTAGACCTGCTCGCGAGTCAAGAACTGGCTCTCATCCACCAGCACACAGTGAATCGGCTCCTGCGCGTGCTCAGCTGCGATATCGTCGTACAGCGATGTCTGTTGGTTGTAGAGCTTCGCCGGTGAGGACAATCCGATGCGTGAACTGACTTTTCCTGCGCCGAATCTGTCGTCAATTTCTGCGGTATAAACCAGCGTTCGCATTCCGCGTTCCTGGTAATTATAGGAGGATTGTAACAAAGCCGTAGACTTCCCTGCATTCATTGCAGAGTAGTAAAAATAAAGTTGTGCCATTCGCAGCATCACCTCAATCATCGTGATTTAACGGCACGAATTGTACCATATCCCTTGCAAATTTCAGCGTTCACGCAGCGCATAATCCTTTGTGACTTCACGTAAAATATTAAGTTCTTCTTATCTATAATAACAATCAGAAACGGCCAGCCAATCACATGACACCTTAAGATAATGCCGAGTTATCAGCCAGCTAATCCCTTACCTGGCGCCCCAGGGCTTTCGTGACGTTATGATTCAGATTCTATTGACTCCAGGAAATTCCCCCCTGGCTCGCGAGTAATACGAAAGGCTGATATTTGTGTTCCTCTTATATATGCCGCGCCGTAACAGAAAAAAAGCATACTTTGTAAGGGTGTTCTTATGATTAGTGCCTGGCAATAAGCACCCATGATGTGAACTGACGCGTAAAATTTAACTTTATCTAATTATTAATCGTGGTAAATAACACGATATTTTGACTTCCTTACAAACCACCCTATTGCACATCTGAAATTAACGCTCTATTATTACCTCAACAAACCACCCCACAATATAAGTTTGAGAATACGACAATGAGCGAAGCACTTAAAATTTTGAACAACATCCGTACTCTTCGTGCGCAGGCAAGAGAATGTACTCTCGAAACTCTCGAAGAAATGCTGGAAAAATTAGAAGTTGTTGTTAACGAACGTCGCGAAGAAGATAATGCGGCCGCTGCCGAAGTTGAAGAGCGTACTCGTAAACTGCAACAATACCGTGAAATGCTGATTGCTGACGGCATTGACCCAAATGAACTGCTGAACAGCATTGCTGCAGCAAGCAAATCTGGTGCTAAAGCTAAACGTGCAGCTCGCCCGGCTAAATATAGCTACGTTGATGAAAACGGCGAAACTAAAACCTGGACCGGCCAGGGTCGTACCCCGGCAATCATCAAAAAAGCAATGGATGAGCAAGGTAAATCTCTGGACGACTTCCTGATTTAATCTTTCTTGTTTGTTTGAAAATCCCGCTCTGCGGGATTTTTTTTATCCTGAAATCGCCCCAGGCATTCTCAATAGTGCCTGGTTTTAACACAATCCCGATGACAGGTAATAAAAAACCGGGGTCTTTTCAGAACCCCGGTCGGTACAGCTGGTGAGCAAATTACTTACCAGCGTCCACTGTTTCTTCCAGCCAGGCTTTAAAATCCGCACCCAGTGAATTGTGGCGAATGCCATATTCAACAAACGCACGCATATAACCCAGTTTATTACCGCAGTCGTGGCTTTTGCCTTTCATATGATAGGCTTCAACGGTTTCTTTTTCGATCAGCATGTCGATTGCATCGGTCAGCTGGATCTCGTCCCCGGCACCTGGAGGCGTCTTCGCCAGCAGCGGCCAAATCTCTGCGCTCAGCACATAGCGGCCTACAACGGCGAGGTTAGACGGTGCCACGTCGGCTTTAGGTTTCTCAACCACACCTACCATTGGCACGCTATCACCTGGATTCAGGGCTTCGCCTTTGCAATCCACAACACCGTATGCGGTTACGTCTTCAACCGGCTCAACCATGATCTGGCTGGCACCTGTTTCATCAAAACGCTTAATCATATCGGCGAGGTTGTCACGGGACAGATCGGATTCATATTCATCCAGAATTACGTCTGGAAGAATAACCGCGACAGGCTCATCACCCACAACCGGATGCGCACACAAAACTGCGTGGCCCAGACCTTTTGCCAGACCCTGACGGACCTGCATAATGGTAACGTGTGGCGGACAAATAGACTGCACTTCTTCCAGCAGCTGGCGCTTAACGCGTTTTTCCAGCATGGCTTCGAGTTCAAAACTGGTATCGAAATGGTTTTCGATAGAGTTTTTAGAAGAATGCGTAACCAGAACAATTTCAGTAATGCCTGCAGCAATACATTCATTGACTACATACTGAATTAATGGCTTGTCGACCAGCGGCAGCATTTCCTTAGGAATCGCTTTAGTGGCGGGCAACATCCTGGTACCCAATCCCGCTACCGGGATTACGGCCTTAGTGACTTTCGAATTTAATGCAGCCATTGAAATCTCCTGAACTGTTCAACTTTTGAACGTGCTCGTTAATTAATAACGCGTTGAGTATATCAGTACCGATTGCTCAATCTGGTCTGAAAAGGACACGTTAACCTTGAATTAGGATTTTTACGTATAAATCCTGCTGATAGTACCACTACCGTCTGAAAGCGGAGACAGCAATATCCCGAGATTCAGACTAATTGTTCATTCCGCCGACAACATCAGGCGCAGGCGCCCCCCTGCTCCCCAAATTTGGCACTGCCAGGATTCGCAGCGCTGGCTGATTTGATTTAAATAAGTATTACCTAATGTGCCCAACGGAACCCCATTGCTGATCTGTATTTGGTGCTCACCGGTGTTAAGCGATCCGTTGAGTCCGGCAGAAACGAGGATCAGATTTTTAATTCCACTATGGTAATACCCGACCAGTAACGGGAATTGTCCTGGCAAATTGGCCTGACGCAGCAATTGATTGACCTGCTTTAGCAAGCTGCCTAATTCAGGCAGACGTTGTCCCTCGGGCGAAAGCTGCTCTTGTAACAAAACGTTAAATAAAGCACGCAGCAAAAGTGCAGCCAAAACGCCATTATCACCCGCCCGCGTAACGTCGAGACAATAAAACGCCAGATCTTTATCTGAGAGTGGTGCAATATCGAGCACCAGACCGTGATTATCGGCTGACACCAGCTGACGATAATTTATTCGGCAGTGAGATATAACCTGCTGCACTGGCGGTTGAAGTTCCTGAAGTAATTTCGCCGCAGCGGTTGGATTCGTCACCAGCGCATCCCAGTCCTCAAATAAACGCTCTTCTTCCTCAACGCGGGAATTGAACATATTGGGATAGAGGCAGGCGAAAACGGTTTCACGCAGGCGGTTTAGATCTTTGACCGGTTTGAGCAGTACATCCTGCACGCCGAGACGCAGCGCTTTGGCGATGTCTGCCATATTTTCAGTTGCGGAAATGACCAGAATCGGAAGCTGATGACCGTTGTTACGTAAAAACTCGACCAACTTAAGGCCGTTCATTCTCGGCATCGCAATATCGCAAATCATCAGATCAGGGTTGAGCCTGGCCATTTTTTCGAGAGCATCCACACCGTCTTCAGCCAGGGCCGTTTCTGCACCCAGCGATGAAAGCCACGAATCTAACAGAGAGCGGAAAACGGGTTCGTCCTCGACGATAAGAATCTGTTTTCCCGCCAATGGCTGCGTCATGATATCTCCCCTGGCAGACGATAAGTAAATAGTGGCACGCTATTCGTGCTATCGCCTGTCAGATTTTGCTGAAGTAATCGAAAAATGCCCTAACCCATGCTGCGGACTAACGGTAAAAGCTCGTCCATCTTTTTCTCAACCGACAATTGGCCTGCAGCGATGGCCGCGGGCGCTCGGTGGAAATCAAGCGTAGAGATCTGTGGGCAAAAAGGTTGCAACAGGATGTCCGGCGGATCGCCTGCCATCCTGTTGCGCTTTAATCGGTTTTCCAGCACCTGAATAGAGGTCGTCATGATCTCCATGGCCGTAGGTGTGATTGCCGTCCGGCGTGATGTCATGCGCCCTAACCTTGCGCGAAAACGTTCGTGCCAGGTGAGCGATTCATCATTCTCTAAAGACTGTGGATCGGGCTGAAGGTTCACCGACAGCAGATCCTGTTGCATTAAATGCGCATCGTGCTGCAAATCGACAGCAATCACGATGTCTGCACCTAACGCACGAGTGAGCGAAACGGGGACAGGGTTCACCACCGCGCCATCAACCAACCAGTAACCGTTATGCATCACGGGGGACATCAACCCGGGGATACTGCACGAGGCGCGGACGGCCATATGAAGGTCACCTTCGGTAAACCAGAGTTCACGCCCAGTGCTGAGGTTGGTGGCGACGGTCGCAAAACGACGTTCGCAGGATTCGATAGTATCGACAGGGAGAAGCTGGCGGAAATGACTGAACACGCGTTCGCCGCGCAGCAGTCCGCCGCGCCGCCAGGAGAGATCCATCAGACGTAAAACGTCCCATGAACTGAAAGAGCAAACCCACTTTTCCAGAACAGGAAGACGATCGCAGGCAAAGGCCGCACCCACTAGCGAACCAATGGAACACCCTGCAACGATATCAATCTCAATGCCCATTTTCTGCAACGCTTTAATGACGCCGATGTGTGACCATCCTCGCGCCGCGCCCGAACCCAGGGCTAATCCTACTTTAAGCTTTCTCATTCCTGACTGTACTGAACCCTATTCCCAACGTAGCAACATTGCCACTGCTCGGTTAACATATTTGCCGCCGGCGCAGCTGCGCTTTTCTTTATTGACTCAACGGGAAGGCATTTATGCATTCACTTTGCCCCTGCGGCAGCGCTCTGGAGTATAGCCTATGTTGCCAGCGATATCTGTCAGGCAGCGAGCTTGCGCTAACACCATCACAGCTTATGCGTTCGCGCTATAGCGCCTTTGTGATGAAGGACGCAGATTATCTGGTGAAAACCTGGCATCCGTCCTGCGAACCAGACGCATTCCGTGCTGACCTCGAAAAGAGTTTCGCTGGAACGGAATGGCTCGGTCTGACACTTTTTGCCGCCGATAACGGGAAACATGACGACGAAGGCTTTGTCAGCTTTGTTGCCCGCTTTCGTGAACATAGCAAGACGAGTGCCCTGATTGAGCGTTCAAGATTCTTAAAAGAAAATGGACAATGGTATTATATTGATGGTACACGTCCGTTAATCGGCCGCAACGACCCATGCCCGTGCGGGTCGGGTAAAAAATTTAAAAAGTGCTGCGGTCAATAAGACCGCCACACAGAAACAGCAAACACCTCAACAGGATTTCCCCCGCAATGCACTCATTACAACGAAAAGTGTTGCGTACAATCTGCCCCGATCAAAAAGGGCTGATCGCACGTATTACTAATATTTGCTACAAGCACGAACTGAACATCGTGCAGAACAATGAATTTGTCGATCATCGCACCGGGCGTTTCTTCATGCGCACCGAGCTTGAAGGCATCTTCAACGATGCCACACTGCTGGCCGATCTCGATGGCGCATTGCCGGAAGGTTCGATTCGCGAACTGACTCCAGCGGGCCGTCGTCGCGTTGTGATTCTGGTCACCAAAGAAGCACACTGTCTGGGCGACCTGTTAATGAAAGCCAATTACGGCGGGCTGGACGTCGACATCGCCGCGGTTATTGGCAACCACGACACATTGCGAACGCTTGTTGAGAAATTCGATATCCCGTTTGAGCTGGTTAGCCACGAAGGCCATACCCGTGAAGAGCATGATACCCTGATGGCGGACGCTATCGACAAGCACGCGCCGGATTACGTGGTACTGGCGAAATACATGCGCGTCCTGACGCCGGCCTTCGTGTCACGCTTCCCGAATAAAATCATCAATATTCACCATTCGTTCCTGCCCGCGTTTATCGGCGCGCGTCCTTATCAGCAGGCTTACGATCGCGGCGTGAAAATCATCGGCGCCACCGCGCACTACGTGAACGACAATCTGGATGAAGGCCCGATCATCATGCAGGACGTGATTCACGTCGATCACACCTACACCGCAGAAGATATGATGCGCGCGGGACGAGACGTTGAGAAAAACGTTCTCAGCCGCGCGTTGTATCAGGTTCTCGCACAGCGCGTGTTTGTGTACGGTAATCGGACAATTATTCTGTAAGGCGGATGACCGTTGCAGGGCTTTTAAACGTTATGGGCAAAAAGCACGCAAACGGTTCATTTTCCTGAAAGGAAGTCTTTACAGCGGCGCGTCATTTGATATGATGCGCCCCGCTTCCCAAAAGGGAGCAGGCTAGTAAAAGCATTACCCCTGGCGGGGTTCCCGAGCGGCCAAAGGGAGCAGACTGTAAATCTGTCGTCATCGACTTCGAAGGTTCGAATCCTTCCCCCGCCACCACGAATTCCGGTCAGTACCAGCATCAAATCCTACCCCTGGCGGGGTTCCCGAGCGGCCAAAGGGAGCAGACTGTAAATCTGTCGTCATCGACTTCGAAGGTTCGAATCCTTCCCCCGCCACCATCTCTTCTTCAGCACTACCTTAAAACCCAACTTAGATGCCACATTTTTCTCTACACAGGGAAGGATGAGAAGCTTCGACCAAGGTTCGATTCGAGCAACGCGAGAAAGCGTTGCCGCAGGCAACGACCCGAAGGGCGAGACGCGTTAGCGTCAAGTCATCCTTCCCCTGCCACCATCTCTTCTTCAGCACTACTTTAAAACCCAACTTAGATGCCACATTTTCGCCAGTTTTTCATCACTCAAATCACAGGCAAACGCCGTTTCACGGGCGAACTCTTCACAATCGATGTATTGCACTGCGCAAATTCGGCTAACCCATCGAGCAGCGTATCCAGCTGAGTAATATCTTTCACGACTAATCGCATCACAAAGCAGTCTTCCCCGGTCACCTTGTCACATTCAATGCATTCCGGTATCGCCTGAATATATTTATCGACTTTTTGTAGTAGCCCCGGCAGTGGTCTGACACGCACCAGCGCTTGCAGGGTATAACCGAGCGCTGACAAATTCACTCTGGCGCCATAGCCCTGAATCACTCCCCGCTCCTCCAGACGTTTTAAGCGTTCGGCTGTACTGGGCGACGTCAGTCCCACTCGCGCACTCAGTACCTTTAATGAAAGCCGCGCATCCTCTGCCAACGCCGCTACAATCGCCCGATCGATATCATCAATAAGGATATCCATCACATTCACCTTATTTAAAAAAGAAAAAAACACCTTTTACCTTATAACAAGTATGTAACACATTCAGCCTCTGCCCCACAATATGGCCATCTGATTATGGAGGTGTGTATGCGTGATCGTAATATTGGCGTCTGGCACATGAGCCTGGCGATGTTGATTTCCGGATCTATCGGCGCGTTTGTCATGCTATCGGGTTTGCCCGTTATCGACGTCGTTTTCTGGCGGTGTGCCATTGGCGCGCTCACATTAGGCGCATTTATTCTTCTGAGTCGACAACCGTTCAGCCGTCTGACGCGTGCAACGTGGCTGCTGGCGGTGGCCGGTGGCATCGCACTGGTTATCAACTGGCTGCTTCTGTTTGCCGCCTACGACAAGATTTCGATTGGGATGTCGACAGTGGTCTACAACACTCAGCCGTTTATGCTGGTGTTAATGGGTATGCTGACCGGCGAGCGGGTATCGCGGGTGAAATGGGCCTGGCTGATGCTGGCGTTTTGCGGCGTGGTGGTGTTGTTATCAAGCGAACTCAGCGGGGGGCATCACACCGATTTACTGACAGGGATTGCGCTGGCATTAAGTGCGGCCTTTTTCTATGCGTTGACGGCCATCATTGCCCGGAAATTACGCCCGCTTCCTCCGCAGCATATCGCCTTTATCCAGGTATTGACCGGAGTGGTGATGCTGTTCCCGCTGGCGCATTTCACCTCGATTTCTGCAACCTTCCCGTGGGGAATTTTGCTCACGCTCGGGATTGTTCACACCGGGGTAATGTATCAACTGCTCTACAGCGCCATTCAGAAATTGCCAACGCCCATTATCGGCTCGCTCTCGTTTATTTATCCGTTAGTGGCGATTGTTGTCGATAGTCTGGCGTTTGGTCATACGCTGAGCGCGATACAGTGGCTCGGCGGGATACTGATCCTGTTTGCGGCAGCGGGGAATAATCTGGGTTGGGGCACAAAAGAAAAGACCCCGCATCAGCAGGGCCTTGAACAGAAAGCGCGGTAATTAGCGACGCGCGCGAACAATCTGGTATTTGCGTGTCAGGTATTCCACCGGCACGCTCCAGATATGTACCAGACGCGAGAACGGGAACAGCAGGAACAGCGTCATACCGAGCACCAGGTGCACGCGGAAAATAAACGCGACACCGTCCAGGTACGCAGACGCGCCACCGTGGAAAGTCACCACCGACTGCGCCCAGCCAACCAATTTCATCATTTCGCTGCCGTCCATATGCTGCGCAGAGAACGGAATGGTCAGCAGACCCAGCGCGCACTGGATAACCAGCACTGAGAGCACCAGAATGTCGGCACCGGTAGTAGTCGCACGCACACGCGGATTAAACAGACGACGTTTGAGCAGCAGAATACCGCCGACCAGACACATCAGTCCGGCAGCACCGCCGCCGAACATCGCCATTTTCTGTTTCACTTCCAGCGGCAGGAACGATTCATACATCCAGTGCGGCGTCAGCATCCCGAGGGCGTGACCGGCAAATACGCCGAGGATCCCGAGGTGAAACAGGTTCGACGCCAGGTTCATGCCTTTTTTGTCCAGCATCTGGCTGGAGCCCGCCCGCCAGGTGTATTGTCCATAGTCGTAACGCAGCCAGCTGCCGACCAGGAATACCGCTCCGGCGATGTACGGGTAGATGTCAAAGAAGAACATATTCAGGAATTGCATTAGCGCTCCCCTCCAGTGGAAATATTCAGATACTGCGGCGCAACGGCACCGGCAAAACGACGCTGATGGGCGGCGATATCCGACTCAGCGCATCCCGGGTCTGCAAAGAATTTAACCTGCTCTTCTTCCCAGACCG
Source organism: Scandinavium hiltneri (assembly GCF_024764835.1). Classification (GTDB taxonomy): domain Bacteria; phylum Pseudomonadota; class Gammaproteobacteria; order Enterobacterales; family Enterobacteriaceae; genus Scandinavium; species Scandinavium hiltneri. Next base: position 352,943 of record NZ_JALIGE010000073.1, read on the forward strand.
CATCCAGCGCCTGCGGGGTATCATCGCGGGCTTCGTCCGCAATTTTTTCCGCCATTTTCTCGCTATCCACGTCGGTGCTCGCCAGCTTCAGCAGCACGTCGAACAACACCGCATACTGACTTTCACGCTGTTGCAGACGCGCACTCAGCAGCGCCAGAATGGGCGCGATATCCTGCAATCCACCCTGCGCGTCTTCACGCGGCAGCTGCGCCAGATATTCCAGATACAACGGCAGATGATCCGGCAGTTCGCGGCTGTCGAGTTCTAAACCATGCTGCGCATACTGCGCCATCAGGTCGACCATCGCCTGGCCACGATCACGAGATTCACCGTGTACATGTTCGAACAGCAGCAGCGACGTCGCGCGGCCGCGGTCAAACAGTTCGCTGTAAGCCGCCTGCACGTCGAGCACATCTTTTTGCGTCTGATCTCGAACGAAGACGCACAATGACTGGGCGTCCTCTTTGCTCAGTACGTCAGACTCGGCCAGCGCGTCGTAAACTTCCTGCTGATGCTGCCACAGGGCAGCATCCGGGTATTCCAGAAGACGGGAGACAATCACCAGTTCTTTCATGATTTGCGCTCCGTTTTGCTGGTCACATCAATCGCGTCGATACGACGGCTGTTGAACAGGTTGAACGCGCTGTCGGAACCGCTGCAACCGTCGCCGAAGCTAAAGCCACAGCCACTTTTTTCCGGGAACGCGTCGCGAGCCAGTTCACGGTGGCTGCTTGGTACTACGAAGCGGTCTTCGTAGTTAGCGATGGCCAGATAACGGTACATTTCCTGCGCCTGGGCTTCGGTCAGACCGACTTCGTCCAGTGCGCTGGTATCGTTCACGCCATCAACGGTTTCGGCACGTTTGTAGTGACGCATCGCCAGCATACGTTTCAGCGCACGCAGAACCGGCGCGGTGTCGCCCGCAGTCAGCATGTTTGCCAGATACTGCACTGGAATGCGCAGGCTATCGACGTCCGGCAGAATGCCGTTGCTGCCAATCTCACCGGCATCCGCCGCAGACTGAATCGGAGACAGTGGCGGCACGTACCAGACCATCGGCAACGTGCGGTATTCCGGATGCAGCGGCAGCGCCAGCTTCCAGTCCATCGCCATTTTATACACTGGCGATTGCTGTGCGGCGTCAATCACGCTTTGCGGAATGCCGTCTTTCAGCGCCTGCTCAATCACTTTTGGATCGTTCGGATCGAGGAACACGTCCAGCTGACGCTGGTACAAATCTTTCTCGCTCTCGGTGCTCGCCGCCTGTTCGATAGCGTCCGCGTCATAAAGCAGCACGCCGAGGTAGCGAATACGGCCGACGCAGGTTTCGGAGCATACGGTCGGCTGACCGGCTTCGATACGCGGGTAGCAGAAAATGCACTTCTCGGATTTGCCACTCTTCCAGTTGAAGTAGATTTTTTTGTACGGACAACCGGTGATGCACATGCGCCAGCCGCGGCACTTATCCTGATCGATAAGCACAATGCCGTCTTCTTCGCGCTTGTAAATCGCGCCGCTCGGACATGTCGCGACACACGCCGGGTTCAGGCAGTGTTCGCACAGGCGTGGCATATACATCATGAAGGTGTTTTCGAACTGACCGTACATTTCCTTCTGGATGTTCTCGAAGTTTTTGTCACGGGACAGTTTGGAAAACTCGCCGCCCAAATCATCTTCCCAGTTCGGTCCGGCGGTAATTTTGTCCATACGCTGGCCGGTTATCAGCGAGCGCGGACGCGCAATCGGCTGATGCTTACTTTCACTGGCTTTGTGCAGGGTCTGGTAGTCAAAATCAAACGGCTCGTAATAATCGTCGATGCCCGGCAAATGCGGGTTCGCGAATATTTTACCCAGCAGCAGCGCTTTGTTACCCATGCGCGGCACCAGTTTGCCGTTGATTTTACGGATCCAGCCACCCTTCCATTTCTCCTGGTTTTCCCAGTCGTTAGGGAAGCCGACGCCCGGCTTGGTTTCCACGTTGTTAAACCACGCGTACTCCACGCCTTCGCGGCTGGTCCAGACGTTTTTACAGGTGACTGAGCAGGTGTGGCAACCGATGCATTTGTCGAGATTCAGCACCATGCCGACTTGTGAACGAATTTTCATTTTACGCTCTCCTGTACCTGGTCGTTACCTTCGCCGTCTAACCAGTCAATGTTCTTCATCTTGCGGACGACCACGAACTCATCACGGTTCGAGCCAACGGTGCCGTAGTAGTTAAAGCCGTAGGCCAGCTGCGCATAACCGCCAATCATATGGGTCGGTTTCGGGCTGATACGGGTCACAGAGTTGTGAATGCCGCCGCGCTGGCCGGTAATTTCCGAGCCTGGCAGGTTCACGATACGTTCCTGGGCGTGGTACATCATGGTCATCCCCGCCGGAACGCGCTGGCTCACGACCGCACGCGCCGTCAGGGAACCGTTACTGTTGAACACTTCAATCCAGTCGTTATCTTCGATACCCAGATCTTTGGCATCGGCTTCGCTCATCCACACAATCGGGCCGCCGCGTGACAGGGTCAGCATCAGCAGGTTGTCACTGTAGGTTGAGTGAATGCCCCATTTCTGGTGCGGCGTCAGGAAGTTCAGCGCCTTCTCAGGGTTGCCGTTGGATTTCTGGCCCATCACCGCTTTCACCGAACGGGTGTCAATCGGCGGACGGTACACCAGCAGGCTTTCACCGAAATCACGCATCCACTGGTGATCCTGATACAGCTGCTGACGGCCGGACAGCGTACGCCACGGGATCAGCTCGTGAACGTTGGTGTAACCGGCGTTATAAGAGACGTGTTCATCTTCAAGGCCAGACCAGGTCGGGCTGGAGATGATTTTGCGCGGCTGGGCCTGAATATCGCGGAAGCGAATTTTCTCGTCTTCTTTATTCAGTGCCAGATGCGTGTGATCGCGACCGGTGATTTCACTCAGCGCGGCCCAGGCTTTCACTGCAACCTGACCGTTGGTTTCCGGTGCCAGCGTCAGGATCATTTCTGCGGCGTCAATCGCCGTGTTGATCATCGGCTGGCCTTTCGCCGGGCCGTCGGCCTTGGTGTAGTTCAGCTTACGCAGCAGCTCGACTTCGCTATCGGTGTTCCAGGCAATGCCCTTCCCGCCGTTGCCGATTTTCTCCAGCAGCGGTCCGACTGAGGTAAAGCGTTCCCAGGTGGCCGGGTAGTCGCGTTCCACGGTCATGATGTGCGGTGCGGTTTTGCCCGGGATCAGGTCACATTCGCCCTTCTTCCAGTCCTTCACGTCCATCGCCTGCGCCATTTCGGCCGGGGAATCGTGCTGGATTGGCAGCGTCACCACGTCAGTTTCTTTACCCAGATGGCCGACGCAGACTTCGGAGAATTTCTTGGCGATATCTTTGTAGATATCCCAGTCGCTTTTCGATTCCCACGCCGGATCGACAGCCGCAGACAGCGGGTGAATAAACGGATGCATATCCGACGTATTCATGTCGTCTTTTTCATACCAGGTCGCGGTCGGCAGCACGATGTCAGAGAACAGACAGGTGCTCGACAGGCGGAAGTCCAGCGTTACGACCAGATCCAGTTTGCCGTCGAGGCCGTTATCAACCCATTCCACTTCTTCCGGCTTCACACCGCCCTGCACGCCCAGATCTTTGCCCTGAATGCCGTGCTCGGTACCCAGCAGGTACTTCAGCATGTATTCGTGGCCTTTACCGGACGAGCCCAGCAGGTTTGAACGCCAGATAAACATGTTACGTGGGTGGTTTTTGCCGTTGTCCGGACGCTCGGACGCAAAGTGCATCGAGCCGTCTTTCAGGGATTTGACGGTGTAATCCACTGCGGACATCCCGGCTTTCTCGGCGTCAGCCGCAATGTGCAGCGGGTTGGTGCCCAACTGCGGCGCGGAAGGCAGCCAGCCCATGCGCTCTGCACGCACGTTGAAGTCAACCAGATGCCCGGTGTAGCGGGATTTATCCGCCATCGGCGACAGCAGTTCCTGCGCGGTCAGCGTTTCATAACGCCACTGGCTGGAGTGGTTGTAGAAATAAGAGGTGCTGTTCATGTGACGCGGTGGACGGTTCCAGTCCAGCGCAAACGCCAGTGGAGTCCAGCCGGTTTGCGGACGCAGTTTTTCCTGTCCCACATAGTGGGCCCAACCGCCGCCACTCTGGCCTACGCAGCCACAGAAAATCAGCATGTTGATAATCCCGCGATAGTTCATATCGAGGTGATACCAGTGGTTCAGGCCCGCGCCGACGATGATCATCGAACGACCGTGGGTCTTATCGGCGTTGTCCGCGAATTCACGCGCAGTACGGATGATCTGCGCGCGGGACACGCCGGTGATTTTTTCAGCCCATGCCGGGGTATACGCTTTGATGTCGTCGTAGCTGCTGGCACAGTTTTCGTCGTTCAGACCGCGTTCCAGGCCGTAGTTGGCCATGGTCAGGTCGTAAACGGTGGTCACCAGTTGAGTGGAGCCGTCTGCCATCTGCAGGCGTTTCACCGGCAGTTTGTGCAGCAGAATGTTTTCCAGCTCTACGTTGGTGAAATGCTCGGTGCCGTCGCCGCCGAAATACGGGAAGCCGACTTCAGCGATATCGTCGTGGCTGCCTAGCATGCTCAGGCGCAGCTGAATTTCTTCGCCGCTGTTGCCGTCGCGCTGTTCGAGATTCCACTTGCCTTTATCGCCCCAGCGGAAACCGATCGAGCCGTTTGGCACGGTGATTTCGCCGTTATCGTCAAAGGCAACGGTTTTCCATTCTGGATTCTGTTCCTGGCCCAAACCGTCAACGAGGTCTGACGCACGCAACATACGGCCTGCAGCGTAGTAACCGTCACGTTCTTCCAGCGCTACCAGCATCGGCATGTCGGTATAACGACGCACGTAGTCGGTGAAGTACTGGCTCGGTTTGTCGAGGTGGAACTCGCGCAACATGACATGGCCCATCGCCAGTGCCATTGCAGCATCGGTACCCTGTTTCGGGGCCAGCCACAGATCGCACAGCTTGGCGATTTCAGCGTAGTCAGGGGTAACCGCGACGGTTTTGGTGCCTTTGTAACGCACTTCGGTAAAGAAGTGAGCGTCCGGGGTACGCGTCTGCGGCACGTTAGAGCCCCAGGCGATGATGTACGAAGAGTTATACCAGTCGGCCGATTCTGGCACGTCGGTTTGCTCACCCCAGGTCTGCGGAGACGCCGGAGGCAAGTCGCAATACCAGTCGTAGAAGCTCAGACAGGTACCGCCAAGCAGTGACAGGTAACGTGCGCCCGCTGCGTAGGAAACCATCGACATCGCCGGGATCGGCGAGAAGCCCGCCACACGGTCAGGACCGTAGGTTTTGATGGTATAGACGTTCGACGCCGCAATCAGCTCGTTCACTTCCTGCCAGGAAGAACGCACGAAGCCGCCACGACCACGGGCCTGTTTGAAGCTTTTCGCTTTGTCTGAGTCTTCGATGATAGAAGCCCAGGCATTCACCGGATCCGGATGCTGAACTTTCGCTTCACGCCACATTTTCATCAGGCGTTTGCGCATCAGTGGATATTTCAAACGGTTAGCGCTGTAGAGATACCAGGAGTAACTGGCGCCACGTGGGCAGCCGCGCGGCTCATGGTTCGGCATATCCGGACGGGTACGCGGGTAGTCGGTCTGTTGGGTTTCCCAGGTGACCAGGCCGTTTTTCACGTAAATTTTCCAGCTACATGAACCCGTGCAGTTTACGCCGTGGGTAGAACGCACCACTTTGTCATGCTGCCACCGCTGGCGGTATCCATCTTCCCAGTCCCGGTTAGTTTCCATAAGCTGACCATGCCCATCGGCAAACGTTTCGCCCTTCTGCTTGAAGTAGCGAAACCGGTCCAGAAATTTGCTCATCGGGTTTCTCCTGTATGGAGCCTGTCGGCTCTCTGATAAATCGACATTGCAACAATTGCGGCGAAAGTAACCTTATGAAAGGAGATGGGAATTGATGGCGATCAAGGCAGGATTTGTTAACAATCAGACGAAAAACCACGAATACCACCAAAGTATTAGCTATTTTTATTTTTTAAATCATTGTTTTATAGCTATTTATTGAGAAGCGTCTGACTCATTTGATGTCTGGATACCGATGCGAGGTATTAAGGGGTAGACGCCTGCTCACGCGCCTTTTACGCGCCAAAACTCACAGGCCGATAACCTGGAGAAACCAATGAGTATGTTGTAACTAAATGAGAATAAAAAAATGGCGCGATCGCGCGCGCCATGATAATCAAAAAGTAACGCTTATTTTTTTGTTTTACGTCCGTATACCACCCAAGTGATCAGCACACAGGCGATGTAGAACACGAGGAATACTTTCATGGCACCCGCCGGAGAACCGGTCATCTCCAGCGAAATACCGAAAGATTTCGGGATGAAGAAGCCACCAATCGCGCCGATTGCAGAGATGAAGCCCAGTGCTGCCGCAGTGTCGGTTGCTGCTTCACGCAGAGCATGTTCTTCGCTTCCGCCTTCTGCCTTCACTTTATCCATAGTCAGCTTACGGAAGATAACGGAGATCATCTGGAAGGTGGAGGCACTTCCCAGACCGGCCGTCAGGAACAGGCCCATGAACACCGCGAAGAAGGCGATGAAGTTACCCCCCTGGCCGTTAGTTGGCAGGGTCAGGAACAGCAGTGCGGAGAAGACGGCCATCGCGATGAAGTTAATCAGCGTGACGCGTGTGCCACCCAGGCGGTCAGAAATGCCGCCGCCCAGTGAACGTGCCAGCGCACCAATAAACGGACCGAAGAACGCGAAGTGCAGGATTTGCACGTCCGGGAACTGGGTTTTCGACAGCATTGCAAAACCGGCAGAAAAGCCGATGAACGAGCCGAAGGTTGCCAGATACAGCACCGCCATGATCCACAGGTGACCACGCTTCAGGACCGGCAACTGCTCTTTCAGAGACGCTTTCGACGCCGCCAGGTCGTTCATGAAGAACCAGGCTGCAAGGGTGAAGATAATCAGGAACGGAACCCAAATCCACGCCGCGTTCTCAAGGAACAGCGAAGAACCGTCTGGCTGAGCTACACCGTCGCCGCCAAACATTGCGAATACGGAGACGGAGATAACCAACGGTGCAACCAGCTGCATTACGCTCACGCCCATGTTACCCAGACCGCCGTTCAGACCCAGCGCCCCGCCCTGCTTCACTTTCGGGAAGAAGAAGCTGATGTTCGCCATACTTGAAGCAAAGTTCGCCCCGGCGAAACCGCACAGCAGCGCGATAATCATGAAGACGCTAAACGGCGTAGAGATGTCCTGCACCGCAAAGCCCAGCCACACGCACGGAATAATCATGATCCCGGTACTGAATGCAGTCCAGCGACGACCGCCGAAAACCGGCACCATAAATGCGTAAGGCACGCGAAGCAGTGCGCCGGACAGTGCAGGCAGCGCGGTCAGCATGAACAACTGATCGGTAGTGAAGTTAAAACCGACTTTATTGAGGTTTACAGCAACGGCGCTGAACAACATCCAGACGCAAAACGCGAGCAGCAGGCAGGGAACGGAAATCCACAGGTTGCGACTGGCAACACGATGGCCACGAGACTGCCAGAAAGCCGGGTCTTCAGGGCGCCAGTCAGTGATGACCGCGCCTTTATCCTTTTCCGATGCGGAAGTGTGACTCATATAAACCTCAAATGATGGAGTTAGTTGCCGCCACATTAGGGTTTACCAGCCGAGGTAAGTTGATATAAATCAAAGGAAAAGAGAACATATTTTTGGGTGAAAAACGGGCATTACCCTTAGTGAGTAGGTCTGAACACTCAAAAAACTGTGGTTTTTCACGTTGCTCAGGCAGGGATTACCCCTTTACACCCTTCCCCTGCCACCCATGGCAATTAGGGAGTAATCCTTTTTGAGTATATGTATACTCCGGTTGATATCCCAGAATAAGCCGCACTCCCGAATTGCATCCCAGGTCAGGAGCCAGACTGTCGATGTTTAAACGTCTTTTTACCCCGCTTACGCTGGTCAATCAACTGGCGCTTATTGTTTTGCTGTCCACCGCTATCGGTGTGACGGGCATGGCGATTTCTGCACGCCTGGTCCACGGAGTCCAGGGCAGCGCGCACGCAATCAACAAAGCCGGCTCCCTGCGAATGCAGAGCTACCGCCTGCTGGCGGCGATTCCGCTGAACGCCAACGATCAGGCATTGCTTGACGAAATGAATCAGACCGTGAGCAGCCCGGAACTGATTGAATCCGCGGATCACGACGGTCAGCGTCAACAGCTCGAAGCCCTGCAACGGTACTGGAAATCAGAGCTTGCGCCAAACCTAAAGCAGGCGACCCGCCAGGAACAAGTTTCCGGTGAGGTGGCGGCCTTTGTGAACCGCATCGACCAACTTGTCACCGCGTTTGACCATACCACTGAAAAGCGCATTCAACATGTGGTGTGGGTACACAGCATGATGGCGCTGTGCATGGCGCTGCTATTCCTGTTTACCATTGTCTGGCTGCGTGCGCGGCTGCTGCATCCGTGGGAACAACTGCTGAGCATGGCGCGGGCAGTGAGCCAGCGTGATTTCAGTAAACGCGCGAAAATCAGCGGTCGTAACGAAATGGCAACGCTCGGTATGGCGCTGAACAATATGTCGAAAGAGCTGGCCGAAAGCTACGCCGTGCTGGAACAGCGCGTGCAGGAAAAGACCGCCAATCTCGAACAAAAGAACGAAATTCTCGCCTTCCTCTGGCAGGCCAACCGACGCCTGCATTCCCAGGCGCCACTGTGTGAACGTATTTCCCCGGTGCTGAATGGCCTGCAAGGTTTGACCCTGCTGCGCGATATCGAAGTGCGGGTTTACGATATGGAAGACGAGGAAAACCATCAGGAGTTCATCTGTCATTCTGAGCCCGACTGCGACGACAAAGGATGTTACCTCTGTCCGCGCAATCTCCCGGATTTGCCCGGCGGTGGCACAACGCTGAAATGGCGGATGACCGATGCGCATAATCAGTACGGTATTCTGCTGGCAACGCTGCCCGCAGGCCGCCATTTAAGCCACGATCAGCAGCAACTGGTGGATACGCTGGTTGAACAACTGACCGCCACGCTTGCCCTCGATCGCCAGCAAGAGCGCCAGCATCAGCTAATTGTCATGGAAGAGCGTGCCACCATCGCCCGCGAACTGCATGATTCCATCGCCCAGTCGCTATCGTGCCTGAAGATGCAGGTCAGCTGTCTGCAAATGCAGGGCGAAAAACTGCCGGAAGATAGCCGGGTTCTGCTGAGCCAGATGCGCAACGAGCTGAATACCTCATGGGTGCAGCTGCGCGAGCTTCTGACGACCTTCCGACTACAATTAACCGAACCGGGGCTGCGCCCTGCACTGGAAGCGAGTTGTGCTGAATACAGCGCCCGCTTTGGCTTTACCGTGCAACTGGATTACCAGCTCCCCCCGCGTTTTGTTCCTTCGCATCAGGCTATCCATGCATTACAGATTGCCCGTGAAGCGTTGAGCAATGCGCTTAAACATTCTGAAGCGACGGAGGTCACCGTGACGGTGCTCCAAAACGACAATCAGGTTCGTCTCACCGTGGCCGACAACGGCCTCGGCGTTCCGGACCACGCCGAACGGAATAACCACTACGGCTTAATCATCATGCGCGATCGGGCGCAGAGTCTGCGTGGCGATTGCCAGATCAGACGCCGTGATACCGGTGGCACTGAAGTTGTCGTCTCTTTCATTCCCGAAAAATCGCTTCCACAACCGCAAGGACTTATTCATGAGTAATCAGGAACGGGCCACTATCCTGTTAATTGACGACCACCCAATGCTGCGAACCGGCGTCAGACAGCTTATCAGCATGGCCCCAGACCTTCTGGTGGTGGGCGAAGCCAGCAATGGCGAACAGGGCATCGAACTCGCAGAATCTCTCGATCCGGATTTGGTACTGCTCGATTTGAACATGCCGGGCATGAACGGTCTGGAAACCCTCGACAAGCTGCGCGAAAGATCCCTCTCCGGGCGCGTAGTGGTGTTCAGCGTATCCAACCACGAAGAAGACGTGGTCACGGCGCTTAAACGCGGCGCGGATGGCTATCTGCTGAAAGATATGGAACCAGAAGATTTGCTGAAGGCGCTGCATCAGGCCGCCGCCGGGGAAATGGTATTAAGCGAAGCGCTGACACCGGTGCTGGCGGCCAGCCTGCGAGCGAACCGTGCCACGTCCGACCGCGATATTAATCAGCTGACGCCGCGAGAGCGCGACATTCTGAAGCTGATTGCCCAGGGTTTACCGAACAAAATGATTGCCCGTCGACTCGATATCACCGAGAGCACGGTGAAGGTTCACGTGAAGCACATGCTGAAAAAGATGAAGCTCAAATCCCGCGTCGAAGCGGCGGTATGGGTTCATCAGGAACGTATTTTTTAGGGCATCCACAGCGAATCTGACGACGCCGCCGGGAAGGCTACCAGCGGTTCAGTCAGCGCCAGCGTAATCTCATTGGACGAGACGCGCTGCCCCTTCTCATCTTCCACCACCACCGACAGATGCCAGCGGTTTTTCGCGCCGTCGCTGTAATCCCATGCCGGCATAATGACGGTCCAGCCATCAGGGCTACTGTGATTCACCGGCGGCGTCAGGCTCAGTGCCTGCGAATCGCCCTGCCAGGTCAATGACTTAATCGTAAACCGACCGCGCACCTGAAGCTTCAAAGACACGGTCTCGCCCGGCTGCAAATCCCACGGCGGCGTGGCGAGGAAAACAGATAACGTTTTACGCTGGCGATACTCGACCACCGGCAGATTGCTGCGTTCTGGGCTGTCATAACGACTGCCGCGCAGCGAGGTAAACGCCGCTACTTCGCTGGACTCGAGCTGTTTCTTCAGCGGTACGCCGAAACGGTAGTTGAGCTTCATGCCCAAATTATTCTGACTGACGCCGCTTTCACCCTGCTTATGCGCGGCTGAAATCGTCACCAGTGGTACCGGGGTGTAAGCCAGCCCGAGCGAGACCGCCATCGGATTGTGATACCCAGTGCCGGTATGGAACAAGTCGACGCTGTCACCAAAATAGCGTTCAAAGCTGACGCTGGTATTAATGAAACGGTAGAACGGCAGTCGCGCCTGGGCCGTGAGATCGTAACCGCGCGCCATTCGACTTTCGACCGTATCACTGTCATCACGCCAGCTGTTAAAAGGCTGATAAAAATTGGCCGACAGCCGTAAATACTCACCCCAGGCTTCAGCCCCTAAACCGCCACGTTGCAGGCTTTCACCCATCAGGCTGTCGTAAAAGGCGTTATAACCGAGCAGCCAGTCACCCGCCACCCAGCGCTGCCCAAGACCGAGATTGCTCACCAACCCGTCGTCCTGCTGCGTTAAGCCAACCTGAGTCCAGGTCAGATAGCGATTGTTATCTTCCAACGGCACAAACCAGTTACCGTGGCTGCCGGTAAACTTGCCTTCGCTGTTCACCAACAGCTCCGCCGAGGCGTTCCCCCACGGAGAAAGCCAGTAGTCGAGCTGCTGATTCACTTCGGAATTGAGCTGATAGCTGAGTTTTTCGATGGCAAAAAGCCGCGCCTGATCGCCGGTATCCAGGCCGTTGTCTTGCATGCTGGCTTCACCAAACGCCTTCATCATTTCCGCGAGGTGTTTTTCACTTTCGTGATTATCCGGGGCAATACCCAGATTGGGCAGGTTATCGGGGCTTTCATCAAACGGGTGTTCGGCCTGCTCGACGAAGCTCTGGCGGGCACCTGCAGCACCTCCTGCCAGGGGCAAGAGTAACAACAGCAGCAGACGTGGACGTGACAGCAAATACCTCAAAACGCAGCGGGATCCCTCAATAAATCAATACCGTGCCGGACGGCACGTCTTGTTATTTTAACGGTTTTGTCTCTCGCTTTCAGCTTTAGCGCAAATTTCAGGAAGATCCTTAAGCATCGGCTACAGTTAAAACACCTTTCCTGCGTGAGAAGTCCCCATGAAAACCCTCCCCTGCGCCATCGCCTGCGCGGCCCTGTTCGGCAATATCGGCAACGTCTGCGCGGAGGGGCTGTTCATCGTCCAGTCGCCGGCTTTTGCGGATAACGCCATGCTCGATAGTCAGTACGCAGGTAATGATTCGAAAAATGCTAACTGCACTGGCAAAAACAGCTCGCCACCGCTGGTGTGGAGCAATATTCCGCCGCAGACGCAGAGTCTGGCGTTGGTTGTTCACGATCCGGAAGGCAATAAAGGACTCGGCGTTACGCATCTGGTGGCCTACAACATATCGCCTGCGGCCACCGGTTTTGGCCCGGATGCCCTGCGCGATGCGAAAGGCTTTACCGGCGGTAAAAATACGCCGGGCACCGCCAGTTGGTACGGGCCATGTCCGCCCCCCGGCTCTGGCGCACATCATTACACCTTCACGCTGATTGCGACCGACCTGCCGCCCACTTTACCTGCGGGTCTAACCCGCGAGGCGCTATTTGAAAAACTCAAAGGGCATCAACTGGCTGCTGCTGGGCTGATTGGGCGTTTCGGCCAGTAAGGTTGCGCCACGTCATCTCCCCGGCGTTAACCGGTTGGCAGGCAGCAATCGTCGCAGTAGCATCGGAGGCCTTATCCCCTTTCAGGAGTGAACATGCAACGTATTGTTATTATTGCCAACGGCGCGGCCTACGGCAGCGAATCCCTGTTCAATAGCCTGCGTCTGGCGATTGCACTGCGCGAACAGCAGCCGGTTGAGTTGAAAGTGTTCCTGATGTCCGATGCCGTCACCGCCGGGCTGCGTGGGCAAAAGCCCGCCGAGGGCTACAACATTCAGCAAATGCTGGAAATTCTGACCGCGCAGGATGTGCCGGTAAAATTGTGCAAAACCTGCACCGACGGACGCGGCATTACCCCGCTGCCGCTCGCGGATGGTGTGGAAATCGGTACGCTGACTGAGCTGGCGCAGTGGACGATCAACGCCGACAAAGTATTAACTTTTTGAGTCAGCGAGTTTAACGTTATTGGGTGGGGATACGGTGGTTGTACGCTGTTCAGAGCGCTGCCACATTCATTTGATGAGTGCCAAAAAAGCAGACGCAGGATATTCGGACCGATATTTTGAGCGTGCAGAACCGGTAAAATGCGTATTTGACGGTGCCGTACAGCGGCTCGTGGAATGTGTTGATTGATAGCCACTGCCCGTCATTGGAGCATTCAATCAGTTACGTGCCTGCGTGATTTCTTGCCCGGCGGCGCGACGCTTGCACGGGCCTACGGTTTTGTAGGTCTGGCAAACGGAGCGCCGCCGGGCATTTTTCACGCTGAGCGCGGCAGGGTTTCCCCATTGAGCAGATGGCGGACCTTCCCGACCAGCTCATTCAGACACTCATCCTGCATCCCAAGCTTCACCAGTTCCTGCTCGAGCGAGAAAAGGTACTGTGCGTTAGTACCGAGCGGCCCGCTGGCGGCGGCGATCAATGGTGCAATCACCTTCACGCTGGTATCGGATTCATAGAGTGGATGGCGCGGGTCCATGATGAACACCAGCGCGTTAACCGTACGACCATCGTCAAGTTCCAGCTTGCACCAGGTAGGCAGATAGCAACCGGTTATCATCTCGCGCTTCCACAGCAGCGACAATTCTTCATCCAGCGCACACTCTCGCAAGCGATAGGCCACACCGGTGGTGCGTCCACCCTCTTTTAGTGCAAGCATTCGCCCAGGCTGACAGGCGCTACCGCGTCCTGCCGTCAGGCGTAAACAGAAGGCACGGTGCCAGCCGACGAGCGTGCCAGTGCAGGATTCACTGTAATCCAGCGCCGGGTTCCACATCAGCGAACCGTAACCAAAGATCCATACCGGGCCACCATCAGGTCGACAGGCAAGCGTCGCGGCCAGTGAGGCTGCACGTTGTTCCGGCGACCAGAGTAGCGATTCCTCGATTGCACCAAACGCCGTTTTGCAATCGGCCTTCAGCAAGAAATCACGTGTTAACACTTTATACCTCCACCACTGCACACTTCCCTGCAACCCCATTCCCTTCTGATTTGCTGAAATATTATCCAGCTTCCTCAGACAATATGCAATGAACGGGCCGCTTGCAACCCAACCGGAGTTCAATAAAGTGCAAATAAACGATTCGTGATTAACCTCACTTAAATAAGGTCTTCAATTTATTTCTTTTTATGCCACTTATCGTCGTCGCCTTTTTGATAAGCATTCTTTACCGCTGCCCACGCGACCTTATGCGCCGTCTCTTCACGGCTGGCATCATCCCGTCGGTCTTCTTTGTGCTTATACTGATCCCATGCACTATTGAACGCTTCTTTATAAATGTCCTGCGCATGAGCAGGCAGAACATGTTGAACGCTGTCGGGTAAATCGCTGGTGCTTTTATAAGGCATAAAACCTCCAGATTTCACAGGAACGGTAAGTGTGGCTCAGCCAGTGGACAGGCGCAAACATTGATTAAAAGTGGATAATTGAGTTAGGCAACACAATGTTACTTAAGCATAAAATAAACATAATCCCGAAATAATACCCACTGGGATGTTTTATCCTCACTCGGGTAAATTTCAGTAAAAATTCACCGTGAGGTTTCTTGAGTCTGCTATTTTATTGTCTTTAGTTATCTATAATTATAAAAAATTTGCAAAATGGAGATGGTTCATGACACAAGCACATGAGGCGGTTAAGACCCGCCACAAGGAGACGACCCTTATTTTCCCGGTCGTGGCGCTGGCGATACTGGTTTTCTTTGGCCATAACCAGTCTCTGCCAGTGGTTATTGGGATTAATATCCTGGCGTTAATCGGTATTTTAAGCAGCGCATTTAGCGTTGTTCGTCATGCAGACGTGTTAGCTCATCGTCTCGGCGAACCCTATGGCTCATTAATTTTAAGCCTTTCGGTGGTTATTCTTGAAGTAAGCCTGATTTCTGCATTAATGGCGACCGGCGATGCCGCGCCGACTTTGATGCGCGATACGCTGTATTCGATAATCATGATTGTCACCGGTGGCCTGGTCGGTTTCTCACTGCTGCTCGGCGGACGTAAGTTTGCCACTCAGTATGTGAATTTATTCGGCATTAAACAGTACCTGATTGCCCTGTTCCCGCTGGCGATTATCGTGATGGTGTTCCCGATGGCGCTGAAGGGCGCGAATTTCTCCTCCGGCCAGGCGCTGCTGGTCGCGTTAATTTCCGCCGCCATGTACGGCGTGTTCTTGCTTATTCAGACCAAAACCCATCAGAGCCTGTTCGTGTATGAGCATGAAGATGAGCCTGACGACGAAGACTCGCATCATGGTAAGCCCTCCGCGCACAGCAGCCTGTGGCACGCGGTGTGGCTGATTGTGCATCTGGTTGCGGTGATTGCGGTAACCAAGATGAATGCCATTCCTCTGGAGACGCTGCTGAGCAGCATGAATGCTCCTGTGGCGTTTACTGGCTTCCTGATTGCGCTGTTGATCCTCTCGCCTGAAGGTCTGGGAGCCCTGAAAGCAGTGCTGAACAATCAGGTTCAGCGGGCCATGAACCTGTTCTTCGGTTCAGTGCTGGCGACCATTTCCCTGACTGTGCCGGTGGTGACGCTGATTGCCTTTGCGACGGGGAATGATCTGCACTTCGCGCTCGGCGCACCGGAGATGATAGTGATGGTGGCGTCGCTGGTTCTGTGCCAGATTTCATTCTCAACCGGACGCACCAATGTGCTGAACGGTGCAGCGCATCTGGCATTGTTTGTAGCGTATTTGATGACGATATTTGCGTGATTTGTGCGGCCTGATGCCCGGAGGCGCTTATGCTTGCCGGGACTGCATATTCTGCTTTGTAGGCCTGGCAAGCGACGCGCCGCCGGGCACAAAGGTTCAGGGCATCAAACCACTCCCATAAAAAAACCCGCCGCGGCGGGTTTTTACTTTTAACGAGCGAACTGATTACTTGCTGGTATCCAGCGGCTCGAAGTTCTTCACCAGATCGTCAATTGCTTTGATCTGTTTCAGGAACGGCTCCAGCTTAGCCAGCGGCAGAGCAGACGGACCGTCGCATTTCGCGTTTTCCGGGTCCGGGTGCGCTTCAATGAACAGACCAGCCAGACCGGTTGCCATACCGGCACGTGCCAGTTCAGTAACCTGACCACGGCGACCGCTGGATGCAGCGCCAAACGGGTCGCGGCATTGCAGGGCGTGGGTCACGTCGAAAATCACCGGAGAATTGCCGGAAACGGCTTTCATCACGCTGAAGCCCAGCATATCAACAATCAGGTTGTCGTAGCCGAACTGGGTGCCACGGTCGCACAGAATCACTTTGTCGTTGCCGCCTTCTGCGAATTTATCAACGATGTTACCCATCTGACCAGGGCTGACGAACTGTGGTTTTTTAACGTTGATGACCGCACCGGTTTTCGCCATCGCTTCCACCAGATCGGTCTGACGAGCGAGGAACGCAGGCAGCTGAATAACATCAACCACTTCGGCAACAGGCTGCGCCTGGGCGGCTTCGTGTACGTCGGTAATCAGTTTCACGCCGAACGTCTGTTTCAGCTCCTGGAAAATCTTCATCCCTTCTTCGAGGCCCGGGCCACGGTAGGATTTGATGGATGAGCGGTTGGCTTTATCAAAAGAGGCTTTGAACACGTATGGGATACCCAGTTTCTGGGTCACGGTCACGTAGTGCTCACAGATGCGCATTGCGAGGTCACGGGACTCCAGCACGTTCATGCCGCCGAACAGCACGAACGGCAGGTCGTTTGCGACGTTGATATCGCCAATGCTAACCACTTTTTCTTTCATAGGATCGCCTTATCAGGGGTTAATCGGATTCTTTCCGGATTAATGCAAGGTAATGTGTTTGCTCGCGATATTGTTGATCTGGGCGCGAATAATTTCGCTGATCGGATCTTCCGGGCACTGCTCTACGAAATAGCTCAAATCACTGAGCGCGACATGTTCGCACTCCAGCTGGGCGTAGATCAGGCCACGATCGCGGATTTCATAGGGATCTTCTGGATTAAACTGCAGCAGTGCTTCGCTGACGCGCAGGGCTAGCTCCATCTGCCGCTCTTCCATCAGGGCAGATTTCAGGGTATCGAGCAGTTTGCGGATAACCTCTGCGTTTTCTGCTTCATCCAGGTCTTCATTAAACAGTTCAGCTACCGGGCTGATATTGCCTTTCAGCCACACCTCGAGGGTGTGCTCATCGAGGGTATCGCCGGTAAACGGGTTAATCAGCCACATTTCACCGGTTTCAACATCCGCGCGCAGCAACAGCTGCGTCGGGAAAATCACCGGCATCATTGGGATCGAGAGTTGGCGCGCCACCCACAGCATGATGGCGCCGAGCGACACCGCGCTACCTTCACGGTTTTTCAGCACGGTATCGAGCCACAGTGCATCAGAAAGGCGGTAAATGCCGTGTGCGGAACTGAAGCCCCACTCACCGTAGAATAGCTCAATCAGGCGCTCCACCTGGCGGGTTTCAGTCCACGATGGGCTAATCTCTTCGCGTGCCAGGCTCACCAGTTGCTCCAGCTCGTCTATCACATACTGGGCCTGAAAATCGTCGCGGATCAGTTCAGTGATGAGGATCATGCCATCGCACAAAGGTGCTTTATTAAATTCAAAATCTGCTAATGACCTCATGACCTACCCCAACTGCGGGTTACCGAATGGCAACCTGATGACTTCAAAATGATGCTAATAATAACGCTAAACGTGCTTTCAGTCAGCATTGCGTCTCCCGACGGTTAAGCGCTCGTTGCCGCCATAGTCACGACAGGTTTCCACCTCGTCATAACCGGCCTGAATATAAAGCTCTCTTACCGCGGTGCCCTGCTTCCAGCCGTGCTCCAGCAACATCCAGCCGCCGGGCAGCAGAAAACGCCGCCCTTCGCGAATGATATGGGCCAAATCGGCCAGCCCTTCATCGGCGGCAACCAGCGCACTCAGCGGCTCGAAGCGTACATCGCCTTCGGCCAGGTGCGGGTCCTGCTCATCGATATAAGGCGGGTTGCTGACAATCATGCCAAACGTTTTACCTTCCAGCGCGCTGAACCAGTTGCTGTGGGCAATCGTGACATTGCTGATACCCAGACTACTGGCGTTACGCGTGGCAAGCGCAACTGCATCGGCGACAAAATCAACGGCAGTCACCCGGCAATCCGGGCGTTCACTCGCCAGCGCCAGCGCAATGGCCCCGGTGCCGGTGCCTAAATCGAGAATATCGCAAGGCTCAGGCGACAAACGGGCCAGCGCCTGTTCGACCAGACACTCGGTGTCCGGACGCGGGATCAGCGTCGCTGGGGTGACTTCCAGCGGCAGCGACCAGAACTCGCGCATTCCAACCAGATGCGCCACCGGCTCGCCATTAACGCGGCGGTTGAGCAGCATTTCCAGCTGAGCGCCCTCTTCCGTCGTTAATATCGTTTCGTCGAAGGCCAGAATATAAGTGCGCGATTTACCCGTTACGTGGCCGAGTAAAATCTCAGCGTCACGGCGCGAGCTTTCGCTGTTCACGAGGCGCTCAATCGCCTGAGTCAGCCATTGCTTAAAACTCATCATTCCTGATCGGACAACGCTGCCAGCTGATCGGCCTGGTATTCCTGCACGATCGGTTCAATGAGCATATCGAGTTTGCCTTCCATGGTTTCATCCAGACGGTACAACGTCAGGTTGATACGGTGGTCGGTCACGCGGCCCTGCGGGAAGTTGTAGGTACGGTTACGGTCGCTGCGATCGCCGCTGCCCAACAGGTTACGGCGGGTGGACGCTTCTGCCTGCTGGCGTTTTGCGATTTCAGCGGCACGAATACGCGCCCCCAGCACGGAAAGCGCTTTGGCTTTGTTTTTATGCTGCGAACGTTCGTCCTGACA
The DNA here is from genome assembly GCF_024764835.1 of Scandinavium hiltneri. Classification (GTDB taxonomy): domain Bacteria; phylum Pseudomonadota; class Gammaproteobacteria; order Enterobacterales; family Enterobacteriaceae; genus Scandinavium; species Scandinavium hiltneri. The sequence goes on from NZ_JALIGE010000073.1 coordinate 371,741, forward strand.
CTCCACCACAATGCCGGTCGGCAAGTGGGTTATACGGATTGCGGAATCGGTGGTGTTAACGTGCTGACCACCCGCGCCCGAGGAGCGGAAGGTATCAATACGCAAATCGGCCGGGCTGATGTCCGGCATTTCGGCCTCAGGCAGTTCTGGCATCACCGCGACGGTACACGCGGAGGTATGAATACGCCCCTGAGATTCCGTGGCCGGAACGCGCTGTACGCGGTGGCCGCCGGATTCAAATTTCAGACGACCATAAACGCCGTCGCCGCTGACTTTGGCGATCACTTCTTTGAAGCCACCATGTTCGCCTTCGTTGGCGCTCATGATTTCCACGCGCCAGCGACGCGCTTCAGCATAACGGCTGTACATGCGGAACAGGTCACCAGCAAACAGCGCGGCTTCATCCCCGCCGGTACCGGCGCGAACTTCGACAAATGCGCTGCGCTCATCGTCCGGGTCTTTCGGTAACAACAGAACCTGAAGCTCCTGCTCCAGTTGTTCACTTTTGGCTTTCGCTTCCTGCAACTCTTCCTGCGCCATTTCGCGCATTTCAGGGTCGTCGAGCATCATCTGTGCGGTTTCAATGTCTTCCTGGACCTGCTGCCAGTCGGTAAAACATTTCGCGACATCGCTGAGCTGCGCATATTCCCGCGACAGCGCGCGGAAACGGTCCTGGGAGGCGATGGTTCCGGCATCACCCAGCAGCGCCTGGACTTCTTCATGGCGCTCATGCAGCGCTTGCAGTTTGGCAACAATAGACGGCTTCATAGGCGTGTAAAATTCACCCTGTAATTAAAATTTGAGAGAGCAGCGCTATTCCAGCCCGAGGCTGTCGCGCAGAATATTCAGGCGTTCATCATCCCCGTCACGGGCAGCCTGCTGAAGTGATTTGGTTGGAGTGTGGATCAGGCGATTGGTTAATTTACGTGCCAGATCCTGCATGATGGCTTCGGCATCGCCACCCTGCTGCAACGCGGCCAATGCGCGGGCGGTGAGTTCATCACGCACCTGGGAGGCCTGCGAGCGGTAATCACGAATAGTCTCGCTGACGCTTTGCGCGCGCAGCCAGGCCATAAATTCACTGGTTTCCTGCTCGACTATCGTTTCAGCCTGCTGCGCGGCGGCCTGGCGCTGCGCCATGTTGTGCTGAATGATGTTTTGCAGGTCGTCGACGCTGTAAAGATAGGCGTTAGCGAGTTTGCTGACGTCTGGCTCAACGTCGCGCGGGACGGCGATATCCACCAGCAGCATCGGCTGATTGCGGCGCGCTTTCAACGCACGTTCCACCATGCCTTTGCCAATGATCGGCAGCGGGCTGGCGGTGGAGCTGATAATGATGTCGGCCTCTTTCAGACGTTCGTCGACGTCGCTCAGAGCAATCACTTCCGCCCCGACTTCATCGGCCAGCAACTGCGCACGCTCGCGCGTCCGGTTGGCGATCAGCATCTTTTTGACGCGATGTTCACGCAAATGACGGGCAACTAGTTCGATAGTCTCCCCGGCGCCGACCAGTAACACGGTAACAGACGACAGAGATTCAAAAATTTGGCGGGCCAGCGTACAGGCCGCGAAGGCGACAGAAACGGCGCTGGCGCCGATGTCGGTTTCGGTGCGCACGCGTTTGGCCACGGAGAAGGATTTCTGGAACATGCGTTCCAGTTCGCTGGCGTGCAGATGCCCACGACTGGAATCGGCAAAGGCTTTTTTCACCTGGCCGAGGATTTGCGGTTCACCGAGGATCAGCGAATCCAGCCCGCTGGCAACGCGCATCAGATGGCTGACCGCGTCGTTATCCTGATGCCAGTAAAGGCTGTTACGCAGGTCTTCTTCGTTGAGCTGGTGATAATCACACAGCCAGCGAATCAGCGATTCCTGCAAATTCCCTTCTTCTTCAACGCTGAGATACAGCTCGGTGCGGTTACACGTCGACAGCACCACGCCGCCCTGCACCATCGGCTGGGACAGAAGACTTTCCAGCGCCTTGTCGAGCGTATCTGGCGAAAACGTAACACGTTCTCGCAGCGCGACCGGAGCGGTTTTGTGGTTGATGCCAAGTGCCAGGAGCGTCATGAATGCAGGAGTAGTACCAGCGTTGATAAGGTTAGTCTGAGCGCATCATACAGGATGCGCAAGGTCAATAAAAGGGAGGGCCCCCTTTCGGAGTAATTGGTAATTTTGTGATTTGAGACAACTTGAACGTAGACGCTGGAAGAAGGCGGCGCTAGCATTGACGGTTATAACTGCAACGTATATCAAGGATTTTTATGAACCTGACCCGTGTATTACGCCTGATGCCCCTGGCGGCGCTGGTATTAACCGCCTGCTCCATCAACGCACCGAAGGGTCCAGGCAAGAGCCCGGATTCGCCGCAGTGGCAGCAGCATCAGCAGCAAGTCCGCCAGTTAAGCCAGTACCAGACCCGTGGCGCGTTCGCGTTCCTGTCCGACTCTCAAAAAGTCTATGCCCGCTTCTTCTGGCAGCAGACCGGCAAAGATAACTATCGTCTGTTGCTGACTAACCCGCTCGGCAGCACTGAGCTGTCACTCACCGCAGCGCCGGGCAGCGTGACGCTGATTGATAACAAAGGTCAATCCTACACTTCTACCGACGCCGAAGAGATGATTGGCAAGCTGACCGGAATGCCTATTCCGCTGAACAGTCTGCGCCAGTGGATCCTCGGCCTGCCGGGTGACGCGACCGACTACACACTCGATGACCAGTATCGCCTGAGTGAAGTGAACTACACTGAAAACGGTAAGAACTGGAAAGTGGTGTACAGCGGATATGACAGCAAAACCCAGCCGTCACTGCCGTCCAACATGGAGCTGACCGAAGGCAGCGAGCGCATCAAACTGAAAATGGACAGCTGGATAGTTAAATGAGTACCCGTTGGCCTTCTCCGGCAAAACTGAATCTTTTTCTCTATATTACCGGCCAGCGCGCCGATGGGTATCACACGTTGCAGACGCTGTTTCAGTTCCTTGATTACGGCGACACGATAACTATCGACGTACGTTACGACGGCGAACTGCGGTTGCTGACCCCCGTAGACGGCGTGCCGAATGAAGAGAATCTGATTGTTCGCGCGGCCCGGATGCTGATGCGTGCGGCCGCGGAAAGCGGTCGCCTGCCTGAAGGCGCGGGTGCGGATGTCAGTATCGACAAGCGTTTACCGATGGGCGGCGGTCTCGGCGGCGGCTCATCGAACGCCGCCACCGTGTTAGTCGCGCTGAACCATTTATGGGGCTGTGGGCTGTCGGTTGATGAACTGGCGACGATGGGCCTGGCCCTTGGCGCTGACGTACCGGTATTTATTCGCGGACATGCCGCCTTCGCCGAAGGGGTTGGCGAAGTGCTGACGCCGGTCACGGTGCCGGAAAAATGGTACCTGGTCGCACACCCTGGCGTGAGCATTCCAACACCGGTTATTTTCAGCGATCCCGAATTGCCCAGAAATTCGCCGCACAGGTCAATTGAAACGTTACTAAAATGTGAATTCAGCAACGATTGCGAGGTTATCGCAAGAAAACGTTTTCGTAAGGTTGATGCCGCGCTTTCCTGGCTGTTAGAATACGCCCCGTCGCGCCTGACTGGCACAGGGGCCTGTGTGTTTGCTGAATTTGACACCGAATCCGCCGCCCGCCAGGTGCTTGAGCAAGCCCCGGAATGGTTGCAGGGCTTTATTGCCCGCGGTGTGAACATCTCGCCGTTAATGCTGACTTTCGAAGGGGCAGACTGAGTTTCGGTGACAACGTCACCCCGTTCCAGACGTTGCATCGTGCTCATTAATACACCGCCTGGATGAAATGCGCCTGGCCCGCACAGTTTTTGGCCCATTCATCCACCACTGGACGCATGCCTGAGGTTCTTCTCGTGCCTGATATGAAGCTTTTTGCTGGTAACGCTACCCCGGAACTAGCACAACGTATTGCCAACCGCCTGTACACTTCTCTTGGTGACGCCGCCGTAGGTCGTTTTAGCGACGGTGAAGTCAGCGTACAAATTAACGAAAACGTACGCGGTGGTGATATTTTCATCATCCAGTCCACTTGTGCCCCAACCAATGACAACCTGATGGAATTGGTTGTAATGGTCGATGCTCTGCGCCGTGCTTCCGCAGGCCGTATCACCGCCGTTATCCCTTACTTTGGTTATGCCCGCCAGGATCGTCGCGTACGTTCCGCTCGTGTGCCAATCACTGCCAAAGTTGTCGCGGACTTCCTGTCCAGCGTCGGCGTTGACCGCGTTCTGACCGTAGACCTGCATGCTGAACAGATTCAGGGCTTCTTCGATGTGCCGGTAGACAACGTATTCGGCAGTCCAATCCTGTTGGAAGACATGCTGCAGCTGAAACTGGAAAATCCAATCGTGGTTTCTCCGGACATCGGCGGCGTAGTACGTGCACGTGCTATCGCTAAGCTGCTGAACGACACCGACATGGCTATCATCGACAAACGTCGTCCACGCGCTAACGTTTCACAGGTGATGCACATCATCGGTGATGTTGCTGGCCGTGACTGCGTACTCGTTGATGACATGATCGACACCGGTGGCACTCTGTGCAAAGCCGCCGAAGCGCTGAAAGAACGTGGTGCGAAGCGTGTATTTGCTTACGCAACTCACCCGATCTTCTCTGGCAATGCGGCAAGTAACCTGCGCGGCTCCGTCATCGACGAAGTTATTGTCTGTGATACCATCCCGCTGTCGGATGAAATCAAAGCGCTGCCAAACGTTCGTACCCTGACCCTGTCAGGAATGCTGGCCGAAGCGATTCGTCGTATCAGCAACGAAGAGTCTATCTCTGCCATGTTCGAGCATTAATCGAGCCCGGTACAAAAACCCGCTCCGGCGGGTTTTTTTGTTTTAATCAACCATTTATATGACTAATGCCTCCTTCATTTGTTCTCCTCTGACAAATGATGCGCTCATGGATGAAGACCACTGTGAACCGATCCACACTCGCAGATATCATGCCGTTTCGCGCCCTTATCGACGCCTGCTGGAAAGAAAAATACACCGTTAACCGCTTTACCCGCGATCTGGTAGCCGGGATAACCGTCGGCATTATTGCCATTCCGTTAGCAATGGCACTGGCGATTGGCAGCGGCGTGGCTCCGCAGTATGGCCTTTATACGTCGGCCGTCGCCGGGATAATTATCGCCCTGACCGGCGGTTCGCGTTTCAGCGTCTCCGGCCCGACCGCCGCATTCGTGGTGATCCTCTACCCGGTATCCCAACAGTTCGGCCTCGCGGGATTACTGGTGGCGACGCTACTTTCCGGCGTCTTCCTGGTACTGTTCGGCCTCGCCCGTTTTGGTCGCCTGATTGAATATATTCCGATCTCGGTGACGCTTGGCTTTACCTCCGGGATTGGCATCACCATCGCCACCATGCAGATAAAAGATTTCTTCGGCCTGTCGTTAACGCACATGCCGGAACATTACTGGCAGAAAGTGGGCGCACTGGTGATGGCGCTACCGACGCTAAACCCGGGCGATGCCGCCATTGGCGTCGTGACGCTGGCCATCCTTATCTTCTGGCCCCGTCTGGGTATCCGTTTGCCAGGGCATTTACCGGCACTGCTGGCGGGTTGCGCGGTGATGGGGATCGTAAACATGCTGGGTGGATACGTGGCGACCATCGGGTCGCAGTTCCACTATCTGCTGAGTGACGGCACGCAAGGCAACGGTATTCCGCAGCTTTTGCCGCAGCTGGTGCTTCCATGGAAGATGCCCGATTCCGACTTCACCCTGAGCTGGGATTCCCTGCAGGCGCTGCTGCCCGCCGCGTTTTCGATGGCAATGCTGGGTGCTATCGAATCACTGCTCTGCGCGGTGGTGCTCGACGGCATGACCGGCACACGCCACAAGGCCAATAATGAGCTGATCGGTCAGGGCCTTGGTAACATGATTGCACCATTCTTTGGCGGCATCACCGCCACCGCCGCCATTGCCCGTTCTGCCGCCAACGTTCGCGCCGGGGCCACCTCGCCGATGGCGGCGGTCATCCACGCGGCACTGGTAATCATGGCGCTGCTGGTGCTGGCACCGCTGCTTTCCTGGCTGCCGCTTTCCGCAATGGCCGCCCTGCTTCTGATGGTGGCGTGGAACATGAGCGAAGCACACAAAGTCGTTCACCTGCTGCGCCGGGCACCTGGTGATGACATCGTAGTGATGCTGATGTGTATGTCACTTACGGTGCTGTTTGACATGGTGGTCGCTATCAGCGTCGGCATCGTGCTGGCATCTTTGTTATTCATGCGCCGAATTGCCAAAATGACGCACCTTGCGCCAGTGAATGTTACCGTGCCGGATGACGTGCTGGTGATTCGGGTGATCGGTCCTCTGTTTTTCGCCGCCGCCGAAAGCGTGTTCCTCGATTTGCAGTCCCGCATCGACGGAAAACGTATTGTGGTGCTGAAATGGGACGCAGTGCCGGTACTGGATGCCGGTGGTCTGGAAGCGTTCCAGCGTTTTGTCAGCCGGTTGCCGGAAGGCTGTGAACTGCGTGTCTCGAATCTGGAGTTTCAGCCGCTGCGCACCCTGGCCCGCGCGGGCGTCAAGCCGATCCCAGGCCGACTGGCGTTTTACCCGGACCGCGATGCGGCACTGGCAGACCAACGCGATCATCAAATGACCAATCAATAAGAAAGACTATGCTCACACACGCCCCGCATCTGGAGACTGAGCGGCGGGTATTACGCCATTTTGCCGTTGATGATTTTGACGACCTGACGGCCTTCTGGGCGGTGTTTGAGAAACAGGGCGGACGCTAAAACGGCTCACTCAGGAGCCGTTTTGCTGAAAATCCAGGTATTAGCTGTGGCGATGGCTGTCCCGGCGACAGCGTTTATCATAGTGGCGCACCCACCAATATCTGTCGCTCACCTGCTCGTGGCCGCTGACACGAGCCCCCGCCAGCCAAAGGACTGCACCGAGGAAGATGCTGAGCACTGCGCCGTGCGCAAAGTATTGCGGCAGGTCAAGTTGCGGAAGCTGGTTTAAAATAGAGTAACCAACCCCAACGACCATGACAGTTAACCCTAAACCCATGAGCACGTTACCGAGTCGCGAAGCGTTTCTGCGTTTCATATGTCACCTCCGGAACTTTGGGTTGACAGGGAATATCCCTGGTCCTTGTGTGTAAAGTATAGACAACACTTTTGCCTGTTAGTGCGCATGCGATCACAAATACGAACATATGAGCAACAAAACTTTACAAATAACAGCCTGAACTATATAAATTTCTAATGGTTCAGCGATGCAACGACTCCCCTCATCCCGTCTGGCTTGCAGAATTTTGTCTCCCGCAGCGATTACAGTACACTACGCGCCAGATATCGACGCACTCAGGAATAAAAACGTGACGATTAAACTGATTGTCGGCCTTGCCAATCCAGGGGCTGAATATGCCGCTACCCGTCATAACGCCGGGGCCTGGTATGTTGATTTACTGGCCGACCGCTGCCGCGCCCCGCTGCGTGAAGAAAGCAAATTCTTTGGTTATACCTCGCGCATCAACTTAGCGGGCGAAGATGTGCGCCTGCTGGTGCCAACCACCTTCATGAACCTCAGCGGTAAATCCGTTGCCGCGATGGCGACCTTTTTCCGCATCGCACCGGACGAAATTCTGGTCGCCCATGACGAACTGGACCTGCCACCCGGCGTGGCGAAATTCAAACTCGGCGGCGGCCACGGTGGTCATAACGGTCTGAAGGACATCATCAGTAAACTCGGCAATAACCCTAATTTTCACCGTTTACGCGTGGGAATCGGTCATCCGGGCGATAAAAACAAAGTTGTCGGTTTTGTTCTGGGTAAGCCACCAATGTCGGAACAGAAGCTGATAGACGAAGCGGTTGACGAAGCGGTGCGCTGCACCGAGGTCTGGCTGAAAGACGGTCTGACCAAAGCGACCAACCGCTTACACGCTTTTAAAGCACAATAACGCCCGGCGGGCGGCAATTTTGCCCCGCGCCGTGTATAATAGGCGAAGTTGTTTACTTTTCTGCAATCTGTTCAACGTAACAGGTTGATTATCAAAGATTAAGGTGATTTACATCATGGGATTTAAATGCGGTATCGTCGGCCTGCCTAACGTCGGCAAATCCACCCTGTTCAACGCGCTCACCAAAGCCGGTATCGAAGCGGCCAACTTCCCGTTCTGTACCATAGAGCCGAACACCGGTGTCGTGCCGATGCCCGATCCGCGTCTGGATGCGCTGGCTGAAATCGTCAAGCCACAGCGTATTCTGCCGACCACCATGGAATTCGTCGACATCGCCGGTCTGGTGAAAGGCGCGTCCAAAGGCGAAGGCCTGGGAAACCAGTTCCTGACCAACATCCGTGAAACCGAAGCTATCGGCCACGTGGTGCGTTGCTTTGAAAACGACAACATCATCCACGTGAATAACAAAGTCGATCCGGCTGATGATATTGACGTTATCAATACCGAGTTGGCGTTGTCGGACCTCGATACCTGCGAACGTGCTATCCACCGCGTACAGAAACGCGCGAAAGGCGGCGACAAAGACGCGAAAGCTGAACTGGCCGCACTGGAAAAATGCCTGCCGCAGCTGGAAAACGCCGGTATGCTGCGCGCGCTGGATCTGACTGAAGAAGATAAAGCCGCCATCAAATACCTGAGCTTCCTGACCCTGAAGCCAACCATGTACATCGCGAACGTCAACGAAGACGGTTTCGAAAACAATCCTTACCTCGACCAGGTGCGTAAAATCGCCGATACCGAAGGTTCTGTGGTGGTTGCTGTGTGCGCAGCAGTAGAATCCGACATCGCCGAACTGGACGACGCTGACCGTGACGAATTCATGGCTGAGCTGGGCATCGAAGAACCGGGTCTGAACCGCGTTATCCGCGCCGGTTACGAACTGCTTGACCTGCAGACCTACTTCACCGCTGGCGTGAAAGAAGTCCGCGCGTGGACCATCCCTGTCGGCGCTACCGCCCCACAGGCTGCGGGTAAAATCCACACCGATTTTGAAAAAGGCTTCATCCGCGCACAGACTATCGCCTTTGAAGACTTCATCACCTACAAGGGTGAGCAAGGTGCCAAAGAAGCCGGTAAAATGCGCGCAGAAGGCAAAGACTACATCGTTAAAGATGGCGACGTAATGAACTTCCTGTTCAACGTCTAAATGAAATGTGTTGTCTTATGAGGTTCCAGTGAATCTCAAAGCAATATAAAAACATATAAAATCCATGCACTTGCGTGGATTTTTTGTTTCACAATGTCTCAATTCATCTCGTAACAACGCTGTCAAAAATGAGTACATGGATGAGTACAACATTCTTCCATCTTCATTTTAAGTGAGTACAATGACGGTATAATAAATAAGGCCCCGTTATGCTCACCGATACGCACTGCCAAGCCGAAAGAAAAACTCTATCGGCTCAATGATTTCAATGGTCTCTACCTCGAAGTGAAACCCAATGGCAAAAAGGCATGGCGCTATCGGTTTAAACTCAACGGTAAATCCAGCATGTTTGCGTTGGGTGAATATCCGACGGTCAAACTGTAAGCATCCCGCTTAACCGGCCCATTCACTTTTAGAGATCTTCCGACATACTGTTTATGTCCCCTGAGGAGATCGTCATGCGCAAAGCCCGATTCACCGAGCACCAGATCATCACCGTTCTGAAGTCTGTTGAAGCCGGACGCACCGTCAAAGATGTCTGCCGCGAAGCGGGAATATCGGAGGCCTCGGATTACAACTGGAAAGCAAAGTACGGCGGTATGGAAGCCTCTGATATCAAAAAGATGAAAGATCTTGAGGACGAAAACCACCGACTCAAACAGATGTTTGCCGATCTCAGTCTGGAATGCCGGGCGCTGAAAGATGTCATTGAAAAAAAGCTTTAAAACCAGCGATAAAGCGGGAACTCGTCGGTTATCTGACCTCGCAATTTATGATGAGCACTCGCCAGGCATGCAGGACGTTATCGCTGAGCAGGACGGTGTACTTTTACCAGCCCGATACCCGGCGTGATGAACCGGTGATCCACGCGTTGACTGAGCTGGCGGCGCGCTATCCACGATACGGTTTTAAGAAGCTGTTCCAGCTACTGCGCAGGCAAGGCAACTCCTGGAACCACAAACGCGTGCACCGGATTTACTGTCTGCTGAAACTGAATTTTCGTCGCAGGGGAAAGCAGCGTCTGCCGGTACGCAACCCCGCGCCACTGGCCACGCCGGAAGCGCTAAACCAGAGCTGGTCCATCGATTTTATGCATGATGCGCTGGTCTGTGGCAGACGCTTCAGAACCTTCAATGTGGTGGATGACTTTAACCGCGAAGCACTGGCGATAGAAATTGACCTGAATATCCCGGCGCAACGCGTCGTGCGGGGGCTGGACAGGATAGTGGCAAACCGCGGCTATCCGCGGAAGATGCGTATGGATAACGGGCCAGAACTGGTCTCACTGGCACTGGCGCAATGGGCCGAAGAACATGGGGTAATGCAGGAATTCATCAAGCCAGGTAAGCCGACACAGAATGTGTTTATCGAGCGCTTTAACCGGACGTACCGGACAGAAATCCTGGATTTTTATTTGTTCAGGACACTGAATGAAGCACGGGAAATCACGGAGCGCTGTCTGGCCGAATATAACAGCGAGCGACCTCATGAATCCCTGAATAATCTGACGCCGGAAGAATACCGGCTGATGGCTGAAAACCCGGAAATCTCAAAAAGTGCGTGGAACTAAAATGGGTGTGCTTACATGGAGTGCCCATGAGCTTGTAGGCAAATCAGCCCTAGAGTTGGACTGACCCCGCCCCGGTAGACGATCCTGCCCTATAGTTGGAGTCCACCCACGCGGTCTTCGTCATGTTTAGATGGCCCCAAATCCAAGTTGTAACAGGTCTGGCCTACATCCCCCCGATTGTGCATTGACGCTCATCTTTTAGACAGATATTGTGATGTCATATTAAAAATATGAGGTTTTGTAATGAATGAGCTCCTTTTACCAGAGCAAGTTAAAGCTGCAAGAGCTCTTCTCGCTTGGTCTCAACAAGAACTGGCCTCCAAAGCAAATGTGGCAACATCTACACTTGCGGATTTTGAGCGTGGCTTTCGTACTCCAGTAGCAAATAATGCCCAAGCTATCCGTGATGCCTTAGAAGCTGAAGGTTTGCAGTTTATAGCTGGTGGGGTAGTTGAAAGGGGTATGCTGCAGCCACCTGAAAATGTAAAACCTGGTTCTTTGATGCGCTGGATTAATGCAACTCACCTTTCACAGTGGGGTGAACGGAGAGATGGTCAGAGTGGTATTCCTGAATTATTACGACGTTTAATTTTTGCAACAGTAGGTCCTGCCGCAAAAGTTCATTTCCCATCAGATGAGAGTGTGCAATATCCTGGTTGGGATGGTGAGTGTAAAACGAGTTTGGGTTTGGGCTTCGTTCCTGAGGGTGATTCTGTTTGGGAAATTGGTGCTCAACGTACCTCTATCCGCGCTAAGGCAGAAGAAGATTTTAATAAAAGATCTGGGAATCCACTCGGGTATAGTCCAGATAAAACAACGTATGTATTCGTTACTCCACAACGCTTTCCTGGTAAAAATAAGTGGGTAGAGGAGAAAAAAGCTCTCAATATTTGGCTGAATGTCTGTGCCATTGATGCTGATGATCTTGTCCATTGGTTAGAAATTTATCCTGCGGTCGCTCAGTGGTTGTCAGTAAAAATAGGTCATCGGCCACAGGGATTACGTAATATTGAAGAGTCATGGAGCGAGTGGATTCACGCAACGAGAACACCTCTCACTCCCGATGTTATCTTGGCCGGACGTGATGAAGAACAAACAAAAGTCCTTAGGTGGTTAAGAGATTCACCGCAACAACTCTCGGTGCAAACCGAAGCTCCCGATGAAGCACTAGCTTTTCTTTATGCATCTATAAGTCCTCTGCCTGAAGAGCATAAGCTGTTCTATTGGAGCAAATGTGTCGTAGTTGACAACGCAACAACAGCCCGACAATTAGCTGGTTTAGGCACGCCATTAATCATTGTTCTCACTATTTCAGAACCGGGGATTGCACAATCTCTTGTTAATAATGGTCACCATGTCTACGCTATCTATGGCTCAGATGTGTCTCATCTATCCGGTCATTCAATACGCCTCCCCCGCCCATGGAGATTTGAGCTAAAAATAGCATTAACTCATGCTGGATTAAATGAGGAGGATGCTCATCGTTATGCCCACGCATCAGGCCGCAGTATTACGGTATTAAGGCGCTTAATGCCCATAGCCCCAAACTATAAACCACAATGGGCTGAACATGTTTCATCTGAGCTTATTGCCGCAATGTTCGCGGGGAGCTGGGATGAAACCTCATCTCAAGATCAAAAAATTATTAGTGATTTAGCTGGTTGCTCTTATGAGCAGGTAGAAGAAATCTTGGCACCGTTAGCATCCACTTTTGGTGGTCCATTAATTCGCTCTGGTAATCTTTGGAAAGTAGTTTCATTACGAGATCTTTGGACTCAAGTAGGTAATCAGCTAACTTCCCACCAACTAAAGCGCTTTGAGAATACATTCCATTCGGTGGTGAGCGCCATTGATCCCCATTTTGAGACTCAACCTAATGCCGATACCTTCTATGAAGATAATAGCGTAGGGAAACCATCAGGTAGCATCAGACGTGGCATAACAGAATCGATGATTGCCTTGGCTGTTTTCCCAGAGGTAGCAACGCTGATTACGGATGTATCTTCTCATGTGAATAGTGCGGTGTATAAGTTGCTTAATAATGCAACTGAGCCACTTTGGTGGTCTTTGTCTCAGGATTTCCATAATCTTGCAGAAGCAGCCCCAACGGTTTTTCTAGACGCTGTAGAAGCTGGGTTGGAAGGCGATTCACCTCAGATTTTGTCATTATTCCGAAGTGATGAAGGGATAATGCAACCCACAGAGTATCTTTCAAATTTGTTATGGGCATTAGAGATGTTAGCGCGTAGCCCGCGTTATCTAATGCAATCTGCACTTTTACTGGCTTGGTTAGATGATGTTGATCCCGGAGGTCGATGGGGAAACCGTCCAGCAGTTTCTTTAAGGCGGATTTTTGTTAGTTGGTCACCACAAACTTATGCTAATTCATCACAACGTATTAAGGTCATTGATCGGATCATATCGCTGCATCCAATTGCTGGTTGGAAGTTATTGCTCGCATTAGCACCTCGTTCACACGATACTTCAGAACCTTCTTCTATGCCAAATTGGCGTGATTTCACTCCTAATGAGCCGGAGTCGATTACCTGGTCCTCTGTTGCAACAGCAGCATGTGAAATCGGTGAAAGATTATTAATGCATATAAATGGGAGGTGCGAACGGTGGTTTGAACTTTTCCACCTTTGGGGGAATTTTGATTCAAACTGGAAATTTTCAGCAGCCAAGCAATTAGCTGATTACTCCCTTAACCTCACATCTTCTGATGAAAAAGAAAGGTTGTGGAATGAGTTACGGCATTTTTTACAGAGAAACCGTGGCTTCAAAGATGCTCCATGGGCTCTGTCTGAAGAAGAATTAGCACCGTTGGATGCTATATTTCTTTCACTAACACCAGAAAATGTCGAGGAGCGTTTTCGCTGGCTATTTTGTGCAGGGGCCAATGAGTTAGGCGAAAATTATGATTGGCAAACACAACGAAATAGGCTCGAAGAGAGACAATTGGAAGCAGTAGAGTTCTTACTTGCAGAACTTGAATTTGAACAAATATTTCATTTCTCTTCAACAATTACGCTGCACTACGATTTTGGTCTTGCTTTAGCGCGATCCTCAACAAAGTGTGGGCATAAACATTTTCTAATGAAAAAAGCTCTAATGTCTGGTGATTCAGATATAGCAAATATTGGTTTGGGAATTCTTTATGGACTCAAAGCCACGAAAGGCTCAGAAAGCGAAACTTGGGTTCAAGAAATATGGGAACAAGCTATAACTGATAATTGGGGGGAGTTAGCGGAAGTACGCATTGCCCAAGTATTACCACCTGTAATTTCGCTTTGGCTGAAAATAGAATCGAGACCAGTTAATATTATTACAATATATTGGCAGACGATCCCTACATTTAGGCTTTCTGCAGATTTAGAGCTTGAGTATGTCATTGACCATTTACTTCTGGCACACCGAAGTCACGATGCTCTTGCGTGGCTTGCCAATAATATAAAAATAGAACCAGAAGGCTCAGTTATTATTAGAGTAATGCATACCGCTGCAAGCACTAAAGACTCTCCAAATAATGATAATACGATGTCGAGCTATTATATTGGTATTCTCCTAGATTACCTGGAGAGTGATGTAAATACTTCAAAAGAAGAACTTGTGAGGCTCGAATGGATTTATTTTCAAGTTTTACGGCATTCACGACATCCAGCCAGAAACTTACATCAGGCTCTTGCTAAAGACCCTGTATTTTTTACCTCACTAATGAAATTACTCTATCTACCTGAAGAAGATAGTGGTGTAGTTGAATCTGAACCAGCAAATCCTAAGCAGGCCCGTGATCTAGCAAGCCAGGCATATCAAGTTTTGCATGATTGGGCAATTGTACCCGGGACCGATGAGAACGGGACTATTGACTCTTATGTATTGATGTCGTGGGTCAAGCAAGCTCGTCAATTACTGAAGTCTGCAGGTCGTGGTGAAATAGGTGATGACACGATTGGCATGATTCTCTCTGCCGCAAAAAGAAAAAAAAATGAAACGTGGCCACCAGAAGCAATTCGCGAAGTTCTTGAGTTTGCTAGAAGTCGAGCAATGGAGAGTGGTTTTGAAGTTGGTGTTTACAACCGCCGTGGCGTAACTGTACGCATGCCACATGATGGTGGGGGGCAAGAACGAATATTAGTAGAACGCTATAAACAAGATGCTGATGATCTTAGATTTGAATGGCCTCGAACCGCAGCTTGCTTAGACCGCATTGCTATAAGCTATCAACAAGATGCAATTAGAGAAGATCACAGTGCGGACCAAGGTGATTGGTTATAAACCCTCTTATCATAATTGTATTTATTGAGTTTTTTAAATATGCAAAGGAGATTACATGCAAAGAAATTTATTAAAATACTTAAAAGTCTCTACAGGCAAAATAAGGAAGTGTCAAGAAGAAGCTGTGGGGAAATTTTTTAAATTCAAGAAAAGAAATATTCGTGATAAGGCATGCTTAATTAACTTGCCAACGGGAGCGGGTAAAACAGGTGTCATAAGTTTAATATCACATCTAAGTAAAGAGCGAAATATTTTAATTATCTGTCATAGGAGAGCAGTTAAGGAACAGCTCTATAGAGAAGTATCAAGTAGATTTTTTAGAGTGACGTTAAACGATCCAGATATAAAATTAAAGAATACATTTAAAAACATTAATAATTTAAATGAAGAAGGTATATATATATCAACATTTCAAAAACTATCAATGTTATCACCAGAAGATCTAGATGAGACACAAAGTTTCTTTGATCTTATTATTATTGATGAAGGTCATTCTGAACCATCTCCTGTATGGCGAGAAATCGTACGACAATCAGATGCAATAAAAGTTGTAATAACGGCAACACCATATAGGAATGATCTTTTCGAATTAAACGTTGACTTAGATGATTATTTTATCTTTACATTTAAACAGGCTATTTCTGATAAAATAATTACTGAGCCAAATTTCATTCAAGTGAATTCAATGGAAAAAATGCTTCAAGAAGTACAGGTTTTTCTAGAAAAAAATGAAAATATAAAATGCATAATAAAATGTAAAGATGCCTATGATATATCTCGATACCACGAATCAATTTTTAAAAAATTCAAAACAGTAAGTATACATGAGACATTTAGAAATGATGAAGTTAGCGGTAAATTTAAATCAGTAAATTCCGCATTAAAATCTGACAACATAAGAGTTCTAATTCATCAACATAAACTTGATGAAGGTGTAGATTTGCCTGAAGCAAAATTACTAGTTTTAACCTATCAAGTTGGAAGTGGTAGAGAATTGGTTCAAACTATTGGGAGAGTTGTTAGGAATTATAATTCAATAGAACCGATGATAATAGATCTAGCTAGTTCATCCAATGAAAGAATGTGGCAAAGTTACCGCGTATTTGATGACTACATATCCACACCTAGCGGTTCAAAAGGATTTATAAAATCGCTAAGCACAACTAACCTAATAAAAGGATTTCTTGATAACTTCCCTGAATACAGCTACTTCTCTAGTCGTTTCAGAGAACGATTGGACTTGCAATCCATAAATGCCAATGATGTTTCAATACCATTGGCATCCGTTTGCTTTATAGAAAAAGGGCCTAATTACTCAACCCCCCTTCTTTTGGATAAAATATATTGGGAACTGCATACACAAGGTTCACTTGTTAAAGAAAT
Organism: Scandinavium hiltneri; assembly: GCF_024764835.1. Lineage (GTDB taxonomy): Bacteria > Pseudomonadota > Gammaproteobacteria > Enterobacterales > Enterobacteriaceae > Scandinavium > Scandinavium hiltneri. The sequence goes on from NZ_JALIGE010000073.1 coordinate 388,123, forward strand.
AAAAAATGACCATAATGTATTCATGTATCTATACATATCATTCAATAGCTCCAGGTATCTTTCTGATAAATTATTTTTTGAACCAAAGCTAGAAATAATAATAATTAAAGAGTTATCTAATAGCATAGCTATCTTTGACAGCGCTGGTGCCAAGTATGCAAATAGAATCGACTTAAATCTTGCAAACCCTATAAATATTAATAGATTAACAGCATTAGCTGCAGCCACTAAAGTCCGTGAAATAAAAGAAGCTCACTCAAGGGCTATAGGTACTGCAAAAAATAGACCGGAAGCGATGTCCTTAAAAGGTAAAAACCTAGAAAATATAAATAGCACTCAGCGCAATGCCATGTACGCACTAACAACATTGAAAGTAGTTAATAAGGATGAACAAGGGAAAAATGACAGTAGTTTCTATATAGGGGCTAGGTCTGGTCGTGTCTCTGACCAAATGGAAAGGAATTTTAGTATAGAAGAACTATCTGAATGGATTGAGAAAATTGATTTAGGAACAGCAAAAGAAGCAACTAATAATGGCCGATTAATAAAGTCATTCTCACAACCCATCAATGAAAAACCCAATTCCGATATAGTTTCAATTATTCTAGATTTATCAGATTTCGATACCGAATTAATTTCCGAAAAGAATTTCCTACCGGACTATTATTACCTTCAATATTCAGAAAGTGAAGGTGCGGAGTTATTTTTTGGTTCAAAATCATTTAAAATACAAATTCAGTATGAAGAAGATAAACATAGTTACCTTTTGACAACTACTAACAATTATGATGATTTCAATAAAATAATTTCTTATTTAAATAATGACTATTTTAGAATTCTTTTCTTAGACGGAACAACATACAGTGCGTCGAAATTTTATAAATTTTCACTTCCTTTTGAAAAAGGTATTACTGCTGAGGAAAGTTGGGCGGGACGTTCACTCATAAGCATTCCAGCCCTGCTTTCAAAGGGTCTTAAAGAAAAAGGAAAGTATGATGAAAAAGATATGTATATTAATACTACAAGCACAAGCTTTGATAAGAATTCTATATTTTATTTAATTGATCAATTAAAAAACCACTCAAATAGCAATGCTACTCTTCCACAATTGGGCCCCTTTCATCCTTATATTCCAAATTGCGATCTCGTTCTTTGCACTGACATGGATACAGAACCATGTGATTTTATAGTATCATCACCGGATAAATTATGTTTCATTCATGTAAAATGTGGGAAATCATTCAGTTCTCCAAAATCCTCAGCAGGAGCGATAGCAGAGGTCGGAAGTCAAGCAATTAAAAACTTAACCTATCTGATTTCACACTCAGATGCTAATACCCCAGGAAACTACTCTATTTGGGATAAAGCATGGCCATCCCATAAAGCCAAACATAAACTTGAGTCTCGTTTTAGATTAGCCTTTAACGAAATTGGAAAGATCCCTAATAAAGAAAATAAACTTAAGGAAAAAACCTGGGAGTTAATATCTAATAGAAGAAAATCACCACTGTGCAATAAAGAAATATGGATAGTAATGGGCAACTCTTTTTCGAAAAAACATTTCATTGAAGAGATGTCAAAAGATACTGACCAGCAATCTGAAACAATACAAGCTTTTCAACTAATCGAAGATTGGTTAAGTAGTGCTGATGAGATGGGTGTAGATATAAAAATATTCACATCATAACAAACTCACTTCCCCGACACATTTAAGTGTGTCGGGGAAGTCATGGATAACCAATTCAACTGATTATTTTTTTAATGACTAATAAATGCCATTTACTCTCTGACTCCACAACAATAAGGAAGGGATAATGTTTTGATTCATGTCCTGACATCACGCTGGTTAGATCCGCTGCGGGATTGTATTCCGTACGACTGGTAACTATGGCGTAATGAAAGACTTCACCGGAGCAATGGCGAACCTTCTTGGTTTCTCTGTCGCACCACGGCTTACCGGGATACTTACACTTCATTAGGGCATATCCCTGGACCGAACACAGATTGCCCCCCACTTATGCCCCCAACTGTGATTTGATTCCAGTTGATACCAAAAGATAAGGTACGGGCTAGAAACTAGCCGTATACGGGCTTTGAGTTGGTTTCGGTAGACTTGGCAAAAGTTTGAAATGGTGCCGATTATGGAGCCGAACATACGAACTGTCCATTTCGAAAGCGAGCCAATTCCAAAATGAGTACAAGCATGAGTATAATGAAAGAACAGTAGAAATTAAAACATTAAATATCAATAAAATACAATAAAAGTCATGGTTCAATGTCTAAGCTTTGCTTTGGTCGTAACTCGAGAAAATCCACGCTTCGGCGTGGATTTTTATGGGCGTTTTAGAGAGGGTAGATGTAAGGTTGAGCACCACCGTCGTGTAAAGCGCTGAATGGCACTATAGCCGAAAAACTGATTCTTCTTTGAGGATCCCGACATGACCACCTTTCATCAACTGACAGCCACCAGCCTGCGAGGACAGCCTGTCTCTATGGCTGACTATGCTGGAAAGCTTGTTCTGGTGGTTAATACCGCCAGCCATTGTGGCTTTACGCCGCAATATGCAGGCCTTGAAGCGCTCTACAAGAAGTACGCCGCCCAGGGTCTGGTAGTGCTTGGCTTCCCCTGCAACCAGTTCGGTAAGCAGGAACCCGGCGGCGCCGACGAAATCGCGCAAACCTGTCACATCAACTACGGTGTAAGCTTTCCGATGTTCGAGAAGGTAGAAGTCAACGGCTCTGCAACACACCCGGTGTTTGGCTACCTGAAAGACGAATTACCGGGCGTACTGTGTAGGCGGATAAAGTGGAACTTCACTAAGTTCCTGATCGGGCGCGACGGCAAACCGCTCAAGCGTTTTGCACCGTTTACCACCCCAGAGAAAATGGAAAGCGTCATCGTCGCTGCACTTAAAAAATGAGCATTCGGACCGTTCACTCAGCAGCGGTGACTATGGGTTAACGCTTTACCGCGATGAACATAAAAAAGGCAGTGCCCCAAAGGACACTGCCTGTTATTCCATCAGAACTACCCTACTCGATTACTTCTTTTTGCCTTTCGCTTTTACGGTGGCATTTTCAATCGTTTTGACGGCTTTGGCCGCAGGCGTCGCTACCTTGGCCCCGGTCGCCTGAACGAACAATTGATAATACTCTTCTGACAGTTTGCGTATCGCTTTACCGATATTGGCATAGTCATATTCATTCAGGTTTGCCAGCGAAACGCGCCATGATGGGTCGGTGGTGCCGAACCCTTTACCTGGCAGCAGGATAACACCCGTCTCTTCGGCAAGACGGAACAAGGCCTGATTCGGTTTCATCTGGCTTATCATCCACTTGGTAAAATCTTTCCCGTACATTTCTTCGGTCAGGTCTTGCAGATCCAGCAAGTGGTAATAACGTACTGAGTTGGCGTCATACGGCATTGGCAGACCCAGCTCGCGGTACAGCGCTTCTTTACGGCGCAGTACGATACGTTTCATTTCGTCTTTGTAAGCATCCGGCTCATCCATCAGACAGAACAGAGAGAACAGCGTCATCTGCGCCTGGATTGGCGTTGAGAGCCCTGCGGTGTGGTTCAGCGCTACGGTACGGCTATCCGCAACCAGACGGTCAATAAACTTCAGGCTACGTGGCGTGGTGGTGATGGAAGAATAGCGTTTATCCAGCTGCTTCTGTTTGGCCTCTGGCAACGCCGCGATCGCCGCATCAATGATGTTGTTTTCGTGGGTCGCCACAATCCCCATACGCCAGCCCGTTGCACCGAAGTATTTGGAGAAGGAGTACACCAGGATAGTGTTGTAAGGGCAAATAGCAAACAGCGAAACGAAGTTATCGGCAAACGTGGCGTAAACATCGTCCGTCAGGATGATCAGGTCTGGACGTTTTTTTACGATTTCGGCGATATAACGCAGCGTATCGTCGTCAATTTTAACCGATGGCGGGTTGCTAGGGTTGACCAGGAAGAAGGCTTTAACCTTTGGATCCAGCAGCTTATCCAGCTCTTCGTGCGTGTACTGCCAGTTGTTCGACTGCGGCGCGTCGATATGGATAGTTTTGAGGTTGTAGTCACTCAGCTCAGGGATCTCAATATAAGGCGTGAAGATCGGCATGCCGAGCGCAATCGTATCGCCCTCATTGATGACATGGTTCGATTTCAGGCTGGCGAACAGATAGGTCATCGCCGCGGTACCGCCTTCCAGCGCATACATATCGAATTTGCCAACGAAAGGATAATTACCAATCATTTCTTTGTGGATGTACTTGCCGACAATCTCCTCGCTCATCGTCAGCATGCGGTCCGGCACCGGGTAGTTACAGCCCAGGATCGCTTCACACATCTCGTAGATGAAATCGCCCGCATTCAGCCCCATCTGGTCGCGGATATACGACACGGCGGACTCAATAAAACGCACTCCAGGAACCGTTTCATGCTGTTTGGCGAACAGTTCGAAGCGTGCCTCGATCCCTTCGCGCTGAGGGAATCCGCCAACATGTTCCATGTAACGGTAAGAACGTTCGGCTTCGGTCATCGCAAACAGGCCAAACTGGAAGAAGCCATGGCGTGGTGTCGTTGCGAGGAAGTTCGGGTTCCCACGGCCTGCATTTAACATCAACTGATTGCTTTGAACGGCACGCTGCATCAGTGCATCTTTCAGTTCAAAAGGGCTTAATAGCGCGAGTTTTTCCGAATCGCTAAAATCCATGTCACTACTCCTTACTGAATCATTAACAGATTAAATTGCCAGCCCGCGGTGCTAGGGGCTGGCGACCTTGTATGAGGAGACGTCTTTAAACCAATGCGATCACCAGCGGCCCCAACAATGTCAAAAAGACGTTGGCGAGGGCGTAAGTGATGGCAAAAGGAACGGTTGGGACTGAGTTTTCAGCTTTATCCAGAATTTCACCGAAGGCAGGGTTAGCACTGCGCGTCCCGCTCAGCGCCCCGGCAAAAATGGCGGTGTTGTTGTAGCGAAGGACATAGCGGCCAAACAACATGGTGAGAATTAACGGCAGGATAGTCACCACGACACCGATAATGAGAAGTTTCAGACCCTGACTCTCGACGGTTTGTACCGCTTGCAGGCCGGAAGAAATCCCCACTACGACCACAAACGCAGCCAGGCCCAGATCTTTCAGGATTTGTACGGCACCAGAAGGCATATAGCCGAACGACTGACGACGAGAACGGAACCAGCCGAACAACAAGCCAGACAGCAATGCGCCGCCGCCACTGCCGAGGGTCAGTGGAATAGAACCGATTTTTGCGGTGAGCATACCGACCAATAGACCGACCACCAGACCTGCCCCCATATAAACGAAGTCTGTCTTGGCACTCGGCACAATGGCATGGCCGACCAGGTCTACCACGCGTTTCACGTCATTTTCAGCGCCAAACACGGTGACCATATCGCCCAATAACAGTTGGGTTTCCGGCTCCAGAGGCAGGATTTTTCCCTGACGCGAAATTTGCGAGACATACACGCCGTGACGCACATCGTGCGCCACTTCCGCACGGATTTCGCCAAACGCACGTTTGTCGAGCGTCTTGTTGGTGATGACCACATCCCGGCGCTGCATGGTCAATTCCATGCCTTCTTCGTCATGCATCTCCTTGCCTAATTTATCGGCAACGGAGACCACCGCGTTACGACGCCCCACCACCAGCACGATATCACCGGGCAGTAGCTGCATATCCGGGCTCGGCTCGAGGATCTGTTTATCGCGCTTAACACGCTCAATGGTGATAGGCACCTCGGTGTTGTTTTCGAGCGCCTGGACGGAAGTCGCGGTGCTGGCAGGTAACTTGAAAATCCTGCCCACTAAATCAGGTGCGGCCGCTTCCTGGCCCGGCCCAAAGACATTTGCCCCGGCCTGAATTTCGTTCTCGGCCTTCAGAGCATCTTCTTTAATGCTTCGGCCCATAAATTTAGGCAGAAGGTTCACACACACCAGAATGGCGCCGAATGATCCGAACACGTAGGTCACGGCGTAGCCAATCGCCACATTCCCTTGCAGGCGCTGAACCTCATCGGCCCCGAGGCCCAATTTGGTAATTGCGTCACCCGCCGTACCAATGATCGCTGACTGGGTCAGAGCTCCCGCAGCAACCCCGGCGGCCAGACCTTTATCCAGATCAAACCAACGGGCTAAAACCACCACAGTGAGCAGGCCGGTGACAGCAAGAACAACGGCGAGAACGATCTCTTTAATGGATTGTTTACCCAGTGAACGGAAGAAATCGGGTCCGCTCTCATACCCTACGGCATAAATAAACAGGGCAAACATCACGGATTTCACTTCGGGATCAATTTGAACCCCGACCTGGCTCACTAACACGGCCACCAGTAACGAGCCTGCTACCCCACCTAACTGAAACTTCCCAAATTTAATCTTGCCGATGTAATACCCGGCAGCGATCGAGAAGAACAGTGCTATCTCGGGAGACTTTTGAAACAAATCGTGCAACCAGTTCATGGGTTAACCTCAGTTACATAGAAAAATAGTCCTGACACCATTAAGGCTGGAGCGAACTCGCCAGCCCGACAATCAACGGCCCCATCAATGGCAGCACGACGTTCGAAATTGCATAAGTGATGGTATAACCCAGCAGGGGTGTAGAGTTTCCACACGCATTCTGAATCGCACTCAGTGCCGGTGTACTGCACTGTTGCCCGGCGATAGCGCCTAATAAAACGGGTGGGCTGAGTTTTAGCCAGAAATGACCGACCATCAGGGAGATCGAGGCGGGAATGACCGCAATAGCGACCCCAAGGACAGGCAAGGTGAAGCCGTATTGTTCAATCAGCGCCAGCGCCTGTGGTCCAGACGACAGGCCGACACCGGCAATGAACCCGGCCAGGCCGAGATCTTTAAGCAGCGACAGCGCATCTGAATTGACCGTATGTAAGTCGGCGCGTCGGGCGTGATACCAACCGAGAATCAAGCCGACTACCAGCACGCCACCACCGGTACCGGCGGAGAAAGGAATGCCGCCAATTTTAAGGGTAAAACTGCCCAGAATAGTACCCAATGCAATCGCCACCCCGGCAATGCCGAGATTACTGGCCAGCTTGTCCGGCAACAGCTTACCAATCACACCCAGCTGCGGGGCTGACTTACGACCACCACCGGTACTTGCATCGTAAACCTGCAAGATATCGTGTTTCTGCATCAGCGTGCCGGGCAGCGCGGGCAAAGTGGCATCGCCCCGCTGAATGGAGGCGACATGCACCCCTGGAGGTAACGTCAGGGTCTGAAGCGGCTGGTTAAACATCGCGGGTGCAAGGAGGACAACCTTGTAAGTATCAAGCGCAACGCTCAGCGACGTGGTATCGGGCATTTCCCTGCCAAGCATCTTCGAGATATCAATCATTGACCCGCGATAGCCCACCACCAGTACTTCATCGCCACGGCGTAGCTTGAGCCCCGGCGACAATGCCACCTGCCGCCCATGACGTTGGACGCGGATAATACTGCTTTGCTGTCCCAGTTTTGTCAGGATCGAGGAAACGGTATACCCTGCTCCCCCTTCAACAATGTAAGCGCGCCCGACGACGGCAGGCAGAGCAGAAACCCCTTCGGTTTCAATGCGTCCGCCCATGCTCACCCACAGTTTATCGGCCTCTTTGCGCAAATTAATGCGCAGGAGGAGCGGAAACAGTTGGCTGGTAACAATCACGATAGTGATCAGGCCGCAGATATAGGTAATGGAATACGCCGTCACCACATTACCCTGCAATCGAATGATTTCGTGGGCAGGCAGGTCGAGACGCGAAATCGCATCCGTCGCGGTACCCACCACGGCTGACTCGGTCGCGGCCCCGGCCATCATCCCTGCCGCGGTACCGGGGTCCAGCTGCATAACGACAGTAGCGGCCAGCACCAGAGCCAGCACCGCCACCACTTCAATCAGGCAAAAAATGCCCAACTGCAGGCCTCTGGCATTCAGATTGGCAAAGAACTGTGGGCCGCCGCTGTAACCCAAAGCGAAGATAAACAACATAAAAAACACATTCTTAATACCCGACTCTACCGGGATATTCAGCTGTCCAATCAACAAGGCTGCGATGAGGGTGCCGCAGACGCCACCGAGCTGAATTGGCCCAAGGCGTATTTGACCAATCCCATAGCCAAATGTCAGAGCCAGAAAAATCGCCAGCCCTGGCGTTGTCTGCAATGCATGTGTGACATCGGTGATCAACGTACCCAACATTCTGTATCCCCGGTCATGAAATTGAACCTAACGCAGCGCATAAGGGCGGGTCATCAGTGATACCCAATAATCAATTATTGATTAACCCGCAATAAACCCAGGGACATAGCATCCCCATTGATAAATGCCAGCAGAAACCCGACGAAAAGTTTTTCATCAGAAAGAAAGACGGTTTACGAAAATATAGCAGACGATTCAATCAGCAACAGATAAGCGCGGAATACAGGGGGCGACCGACGCGGTCGCAACATTGACAATATATTATCTTTGTTAAATCGGCGTTATCGTCGGTTTATCCGTGCGGTCCGCCTGTTGGTTATGGCTAAATAGATAACAATAATGCCTTTTTAATTAATTAGCAGTGCTCACTCGCCGTGACAAGTCTCTGCCGAAGCTGATTATTAATCTGAATATTTTAGACTCAGCAGTATTATCTCGCATACAAAAATAAAAATTCACAATAATAAACTGGCCATATTCATCATTTCGAATGAAATCACAAACTGTAAAAAGGCAATAAAACAATCGCGTCGTTTCGGTAAAAATAGATAACCACCGAAAAACAACCTGCCAAAAATGAGGGGGATAGAATGTAATACGAACGAAACGGCACAACAATAATCCTCACAAAAATACAGAATTAAATACACCCTGCTTTTGCAAGGTTTATTTAAAGTGTTGAATATAATTCATAATAAGGAGGCATAACGACTCTCGAACGAAATGTACTGGCGACGTAACATCTTCACTTTGTGGAAAATAACCACCGGGAGCGTCGTCTTCAATGCGCCCGTTCCTTCACAATTTGTTCCTCTTTTGTCGTTAAACCGTTAACGCCAGCAGTGTAGAATTGTTCCAGCAAACCACCCTGCAGGAGTCAATATGAACAATAAACGACGCACAGTTCCCGGAATCAGACACTATGACGGGCCTGCTGGCGGGTGGGGTGCGCTGAAAGCCACGGCGATTGCCGTGCGCACGCAAATGGATACCTTTGACGCGCCCCCCACGCTGCTGCGTACCAACCAGCCGGATGGGTTTGATTGCCCGGGCTGCGCATGGCCGGATAAAGAACACAAATCAACCTTCCAGTTTTGCGAGAACGGCGCGAAAGCCGTGACCTGGGAAGCCACCAACAAACGTGTCACGCCGGAGTTTCTGGCGGCCAATACCGTGACCTCGCTGCTGGCGAAAAGTGATTTCGAACTGGAAGGCTATGGCCGTTTAACCCATCCTCTGGTGTACGACAAAGCCAGCGACACCCTGCGCCCGGTGGAATGGGAAGCCGCTTTTGCGCGCATAGGCGAAATCCTGCGCGGGCTGGCCCCGGATGAAGTCGAGTTTTACACCTCCGGTCGCGCCTCGAACGAAGCGGCCTGGTTATTCCAGCTGTTCGCCCGCGAACTGGGCACCAATAATTTTCCCGACTGTTCCAATATGTGTCATGAAGCCACCAGCACCGGCTTACCGCGCTCCATCGGTATCGGCAAAGGCACGGTCTCGCTCGATGATTTTGAGAAAACCGAGCTGGTACTGTCCATCGGCCATAATCCGGGCACCAACCACCCGCGCATGATGGGTACCCTGCACGAACTGGCCCGTCGCGGCGTGCCGATTATCGTCTTTAACCCGCTGCGCGAGCGCGCGCTGGAGCGTTTTGCCGATCCGCAGAGCGTGGTCGAAATGGCAACCTACAGCTCAACCGATATCGCTTCGACCTATTTTCAGGTTAAAGCAGGCGGCGACGCGGCCGCGTTAAAAGGCATCGCCAAACATTTACTCACCTTTGAAGCCGCGCGCGGTAACGTGCTGGACGGTGAATTTATTGCCGCGCACACCGACGGATTTACCGAGTTTTCCGCGGACATTAACGCGACTTCATGGGAATCCATCGAGCAGGAATCGGGGCTGACGCGCGCCGACCTGGAAAGCGTCGCTACCGCCTACGCCAAATCTAACGCCACCATCATTACCTACGGCATGGGCGTCACCCAGCACAATAAAGGCACCGCCAACGTCCGTCTAATTGCTGATTTACTGCTGATGCGCGGCAATATCGGCAAGCCCGGCGCAGGTATTTGTCCGTTGCGCGGGCACTCTAACGTGCAAGGCAACCGCACGGTCGGCATCACTGAAAAACCGACCGCCGCGTTCCTGTCAAAAATTGAAGAGGTGTTCGGTTTTGTGCCGCCGTCAAAACACGGTCACGATGCCGTGGCGGCGACGCAGGCGATGATTGACGGCGTTTCTAAAGCGATGATTTGTCTCGGCGGCAACTTTGCCGTGGCGATGCCCGATCACGAGCAGGCCTTCCCGGCAATGCAAACGCTCTACCTCAGCGTCCACATCGGCACCAAGCTCAACCGCACGCATTTGCTTGTCGCCAAAGAGACGTTTATTTTCCCGTGCCTGGGCCGCACCGAGCTGGATATGCAGCAGACCGGCAGACAGTCGATTACCGTGGAAAATTCAATGTCGATGGTCCATGCCTCCTCCGGCAAGCTGAAACCGGCATCCCCGCAGCTACTTTCCGAACCAGCGATCGTCGCGGGCATGGCCAAAGCGACGCTGCCAAACACCAAAGTGGCATGGACGGAGTTAGTCGCCGATTACGACCGGATCCGTACCTTGATTGAACAAACCGTGCCTGGATTCACCGATTACAACGCGCGCATTCGCGTGCCGGGCGGTTTCCGCATGCCGCTGCCGCCGACGGAGCGCGTGTGGCCGACGGCGACTGGCAAAGCAATGTTTTCGGTATTCCACGGCGTGGATGAAAACGCCAAAGGCGAAGGCGACAACACCTTACGGATGATTACCCTGCGCAGTCACGATCAATACAACACCACCATTTACGCGCTGGATGACCGCTATCGCGGCGTGTTTGGACGTCGTGATGTGCTGTTTATGAACGAGGATGACATGACGCAGCTGGGGCTGGAGCACGGCGACCGGGTGGATATTTCCACCGCGTTGCCCGACAGTCATCAGCGGCTGGAAGATATCACCGTGGTGGCATACAGTATCGCCTCCGGCTCGGTCGGGGCGTATTACCCGGAAGCCAACGTGCTGATCCCACTCAGTTATCGTGATGAAGACAGCGGCACGCCGTCGTATAAATCGGTGCCGGTGCGGGTGACGCTGCGCTCAAAAGAGATCCGCGCCCTGTAACGCAGGGTCGCAGGGCAGCCTGAAAACTGCCCTGCTTTTTATTTATGCCTTCACGCGCGCGCGTTTCACTCTTTCCTCTTCGCTGCTTTCATGGGTCGCCACCAGCGAGAAATCAAAACTCACTTCGGTATGCGGAGCAGGAATATCGCGCTGCTGCGCCAGACTTTGGTCGGTGATTTTTACCGGGTCAGCAATCAGCTCTTCGCGGGTCGCAAAGGCAAAGTCATCCCACAAATATTCATCACCGTTGAGGTTAATTTGGGTGGTCAGATGCTTAAAGCCCGGTGCGGAAACGAAGAAATGCACGTGCGCCGGACGATTACCGTGACGGCCTAATCCGTTCAGCAGTTTTTGCGTCGGGCCATCCGGCGGGCAGCCATAGCCACACGGCACAATGCTGCGTACCGCATAGCGTCCATCAGCCCCGGTTTCTACGCGACGGCGTAAATTGTATTCACTTTGCGACGGGTCGAAGAACGAATAGCCGCCCATCGTATTCGCGTGCCAGATATCCACCACCGCGCCCGCCACCGGCTGGCCGTTAATATCGGTCACCTGCCCGTGCAGCCACATGGCTTCGGCTTTTTCATGGCCGTCATCCATGCGCGCAAACCCCTTACTCAGCGGCGCATTGGCCACGTACAGCGGCCCTTCGATGGTGCGCGGCGTGCCGGTTTCATTCCCGGCGGCGGCCTCTTTTTCATCGGCGCGCATATCCAGATAGTGCTCCAGCCCCAGGCCCGCTGCCAGCAGCGCCGCCTCTTTGCGTTCACCCAATTCGTTGAGATAGTTCACCGCCAGCCAGAACTCCTCGTCGGTGATATCGAACTTTTTGATGGTCTGGCACAGGTCGCCGAGCACCTGATGCATGATGGCTTTAAACCGCTCGCTGCCCTGCGCTGAATTTAAGCCGCTGCTGATGGCGAGTAACGTTTCCAGTTCTGTTTGTTTTGCCGGATTAACTGACATTGCAACTTCCTCTTGTAGGGTAAGGGTTGTTTTTTTATCGTTTAATTACTGCTGGTTGTGAATCGACGACGGATGTTCACACAGCGGCTGCACGGTTATCTCCATGTACGGATAAAGCGGCAGCGCCGTTAAAATGGTGTGCAGTTCCTGGTTGTCCGCCACGTCAAAAATGCTGACGTTGGCGTACTGACCCACCACGCGCCAGATGTGCGGCCACTTGCCGTCGCGCTGCAGTTGCTGTGAATAGGCTTTCTCTTTGGCTTTAATGTCATCCGCCTGCGCTTTCGGTAACGACGACGGAATATTGACCTGCATTTCAACTTTAAAAAGCATGCTAATGTCCTTTAGGTTCTGGCGTAATGACGAAGTTTATCGGCGTCGATTTCAACGCCCAGCCCCGGGCCCGACGGCAGCGTGACCTGGCCGTGACTGAAATCCAGCGGGCGCACCACGATGTCGTCTTTGAGCAGCAGTGGGCCAAACATCTCAGTACCCCACTGCATGGTTACCGTCGACCAGGCGTGTAAAGAGGCCACGGTGCCGAGCGTGCCTTCGAGCAGGGTGCCGCCGTACAACGCGATGCCCGCGGCCTGTGCCACCTGCGCCAGTTTCAGCGCCTGCACCGGCCCGCCCGCTTTGGCGATTTTCAGCGCATAGGCGCCGGTGAAACCGCCGCTGGCCAGCGCGTAACCGTCATGTGCCGTCGCCACCGCTTCATCGGCCAGAATCGGCACGGTAAAGCGCTGACTGAGCGTGATTAAGCCGCGTTGATCCCACAACGGGATCGGCTGCTCGACCAGGTCGATGCCGCCCGCCTGCAATTCGGTCATGCCTTTGATGGCGGTGGTCACGTCCCACGCCTGATTGACGTCTACCCGAATACTGACCTCATCGCCGAGGGCGGTTTTAATCGCCAGCGCGTGACGGATATCGGTCTTCAGATCGCGGGCGCCAATTTTCAGTTTGAAGGTGTCGTGCCGCCCTTCTGCCAGCAGGCGTTTGCCCTCGTCAATATCCTTGTCGGTATCGCCGCTCGCCAGCGTCCACAGCACCGGCAAACGTTCGGTTAGCGCCCCGCCGAGCAGCGCACTGACCGGCAGGCCGAGCATTTTTCCCTGCACGTCGAGAAACGCGGTTTCGAGAGCCGATTTCGCAAAGGTGTTGCCCTTCACGCTGGCATTCATTTTCGCGGCGAGCGATGCCACGCCGCTGAACGTTTGCCCGCACAGCAACGGCGAGAGATAGGTTTCAATCGCTGATTTAATCGATTCCGGGCTTTCTGAGCCGTAACTTAAGCCGCCGATGGTGGTGGCTTCGCCCCAGCCAACGCCCTGTGCGCAGGTCATGCGTACGATGGTCAGGGTCTGACAGCCCATGGTGGTCATCGACAGCTTGTGCGGGCGAATGGTCGGGATATCCACCAGCCAGCAGGCGATGGACTCAATGGTGATGCTCATTATTCACTCCTGTGTTCGTGTTTTGTCGGCCCGACGGCAGGCTACGCAGCGCTACCCAGGCCAGTAAAGCGTATGCCACCAGCAGCAACGACACCGGCCAGGAGGCGTTAAACTCCATCAGCAGCGCCACCGCCAGCATCGGCCCCAGGCCGCCGGAAAATATCGAACCCATTTCATGCCCCAGCGCCAGCCCGGAATAGCGCACCCGTACCGGGAAAAGGTCGCTCATGATGCAAGGCTGGGTGCCGATCATCGCCCCGTGACACACCGGCAAACCCAGCATCATTGCCAGCATCACCCAGCCGTAGTTACCGGTGGAAAGCAGCCAGAAGAACGGAAACGCCATCACCAACAGGCCAATCACGCCGATGTAATAGACCGGTTTCAGCCCAATGCGGTCCGACAAGGCGCCCCAGAACAAAATCGAGAAGAACTCCACCAGCATCGCCAGCGTCACGGCGCTGATGATTTCCCCGGTGCCGATGCCGATGTGTTTGGCGTACACCACCGAAAAGGTGAAGAAAATATAGGACGCGCCGTTTTCCGGCAGCCGCAGGGCAATCGCCTGCAACAGCGCTTTCGGGTGATCACGCATCAAGGTAATCAACGGGATTTTTTCGTGTTTGTCTTCCGGTTTGGCCTGCGCAAAAGCTTTGCTTTCACGGATGTTTTTGCGGATATACACGCCAACTAAAAAGATGACGATGCTCAGCAGGAACGGCACACGCCAGCCCCAGCGCATAAAGTCAGCTTCCGGCAGTTGTTGCACCAGATAAAAGGCGAAGGCCGACAGCACGAAGCCACCGGAGACGCCCATCTGACTCCAGGCGGTATAAAAACCACGGCGTGAAGCGGGCGCGCTTTCGCTGAGCATCAGCACCCCGCCGCCCCACTCATCGCCCGAGGCCACGCCCTGCAAGAAGCGCAGGGTAATCAACGAAATCGGTGCCCAAATGCCAATCTGCGAATAGACCGGCAGCAGGCCAATCACGAAGGTCGTCGCCCCCATCAGCGTTAACGTCATGATCAGCGTCATCTTGCGGCTGTAGCGGTCGCCAATATGACCAAAGGCGATACCGCCCAGCGGACGGGCCAGAAAGCCGACCGCAAAGCCGGAAAACGCCAGCAGCGTGCCCTGCAACGGGTCTCCGCCTACCGGGAAGAACAGCGGGCCAAACACCAGTGCCGCCGCCGTGCCGTACAGGAAAAAGTCATACCACTCAAGTGCATTGCCCAACACCGAGGCCAGCACCAGCTTACGCATTTGCTGTGCGTCCTGGGGTACGGCCCCGGCGGTTACGTTATTTTCGGTTGCCACATTGCTCATCACGCGTTGCCCTTGTTATAGGAAGGAGTGGGTTTACGCCTCGACGTCATGCCCGATGGCATGGTAACGACGATTGAACCAGACCAGCCCGCGCGGCTGCTCGCTGGTGCGGATCGCCTGCACCTGACAGTAAAAGACCGAGTGGCTGCCTACTTCGTGACAGTCGGCAATCAGGCAGTCGAAGCAGGCCACCGCCGAACTCAGCACCGGCGCGCCGCTGCTCAACACCTGCCAGTGGTCATGTCCAAAACGTTCCTCTGAGCGCAAACTGGCGTTAGCAAACACGCCCGACAGCGCCTGGTGGTCGCTCGATAACACGTTCACGCACAGCGTGCCGTTGCGTTTGAAGTGTTCATGAGCAAAGGAGTTGCGGTTCATGCACACCAGCAGAGTTGGCGGCTGGTCGGTCACGCTACACACGGCAGACGCCGTGAAGCCAAATTTGCCCGCCGGGCCGTCGGTGGTGATAACCGACACCGCGCTCCCCAGTTGGGCCATTGCGTTACGAAATTCAGTTTGCAGAGTCATGGGATATTCCTTACAAGTCGATAACCAGGCGGCCGCACTTCGACCGGGAACAGCACAGTAAAATCTGGTCGCCGTCGGCCTTTTCTTCGTCGGTGAGATAGCTGTCGCGATGGTCCGGATCGCCCTCCAGCACATCCGTCAGGCAGCTGCCGCAGATGCCCTGTTTGCAGGAGACGTTCACCTTCAACCCCGCCTGCGCCAGCGCTTCCACGATGGTCTGGTCTTCCAGCACCTGAACGGTTATTCCGCTGGTTGCCGCCACCACTTCAAACGCCGCACCGCCGGTTTGCACCTCGGCGCTGAAGCACTCCTGATGAACGTTTTCTGCCGCATAGCCGTGGCGTTTCGCCCCATCGTTTACCGCGTCCATCAGCCGCGTCGGGCCGCAAACGTAGACATGCGTATTTGGCGGCACATCGCTCAGCACCGCGTCCAGGTTCAGGCGCTGCTGGTCGCTGAAATGCAGATGCACCTGCCCGGCGTAGCGCGCACTTTCCAGCTGCGTGACAAACGCTGCCTGGCCGCGAGACCGGGCGCAGTAATGCAGCGTGAACGAACGCCCGGTGGCGTGCAGTTCGGCGGCCATCGCCAGCATCGGCGTGATGCCAATCCCGCCGCCGATCAGCAGACTGTGCCCGGCGCTTTCATCGAGGGTGAACAGATTGCGCGGTTCGCTGACGGTTATCGCGTCGCCTTCGCGCAGGGCATGCACCGCCAGCGAGCCGCCCTGCGAATTACCGTCCTTAAGAATGCCGAGCTGATAATGCTGGCGGTCCTGCGGGTCACCGCACAGTGAGTAAGGCCGAATAAGATCCCCGGTCAGATGCAGGTCGATGTGTGCCCCTGCGCTGAACGCGGGCAGCGCGATTCCGTCCACATGGGCCAGCGTCAGCAGAACCACCTCGCCCTGCAACTCTCGCCGGATAACCTGAAGTGTCAGCATGTTTTGCTCCTCAACGCATGAACAGACCGCCGTTGATGTCCCAGGTTGCCCCGGTGACAAACGACGCCTGCGGTGAAGCCAGCAACGCCACGGCCTGCGCGACAAACTCCGCATCGCCGAGGGTGCCTACCGGGATCATCTGCAACAGTCCCGCCATTTTCTCTTCCGGGACGATGGCGTGAACCGCCGGTGAATCCATCGGCCCGGGCGCAATGGCGTTGACCGTCACGCCGGATTTGCTCAGCTCGCGGGCAAAAATTTTGGTCAGGGTCAGAATGCCGCCCTTTGACGCCGCGTAGTGCGCGCCCGAGGCGGTACCGCCGTTTTGTCCGGCGAGTGAAGCCAGATTGATGATTCGCCCGTAGCCACGGCTGGCGAAGTAGCGGCCCAGGGTCTGACAGCCGACAAACGTGCCGCGCAGATTGGTGGTCATCACCCGGTCGAACTCGTCGACCGCAATGTCCATCACCGGCGTCGCCAGGGTCAGCGCCGCGTTGTTAACCAGCACCTCAAGGCGGCCAAACATCGCGAGTGTCGCCTCCAGCGCGCGGGAAAAATCCTGCGGCTGACGAATGTCCAGCGCCAGCGCCAGTACCTTGCCCTGCCCGTTATCGATCCGGTCGGCCGCCTGCTGCACGCGGGCGGCGTCCACGTCGGTCATCACCACCTGGAAGCCTTGCTCCAGCAAATGCGTGGCAATAACGTTGCCCAGTCCGGCAGCCGCGCCGGTGACTAATGCGGTTTGTGTCATAACGCGCTCCTCAAAGGATGTAGCCGATGCTGTGCAACACATCGTCGCTGTTCACCAGTCGGATAACCTTCTGCTCAATCAGCCAGCTTTCGCCGTGGCGTTGCAGTTGCCAGGTAATGTCCGCCGCGTAATGGCGGCTGTGGCCTTTGCGGTGCTCCCACAGGGATTGCGCCCCGCGCACCACAATCTGGTCGTCGGTCGCTTCCAGCACCCGAAAGCGCGACAGCGTGCGCAGCGTTCTGGCACGCGGAGTGGTGGAAATAGACTCCCCGCTGTAGAGGCGCTTCACCCGTTTTTCGCGCATGTGGTGATCGTCGCAGGCGTAGTTCAGGGTGTTTTTAAAATCGGTTTCCTGCGGGTCAATCGGCACCACGTACAGGCCGTCCGGCTGCCACAGCGTCAGCCAGGTCGTAAATTCGCCCTGGTCGAGCAAATCGCCTTCAAGATTGACCACCGCCATCGCGGTAAACAGGGCAGAATCTGGGGTCATCATTGTTCTGTCTCCGTCATCAATTTTTTCCACTGTTGGTAAGCTGCACGCATTCCGGTTTCGGCGCTGACGTCGCTGCGCAGTCCGTCGTCGGAACGGTATTCCCCCGCCAGCCCGCGGTTGAGCATGATCCACAAGTCATCGCCCGCGGTGGCCCCGCGCTGTACGCGCTCCCACGCCTCGGAGTCATCCGGCGTGCCGAAGCCCATCGGCCCCTGGAAATGTTCATGCAGACGCAACCGCGCCTGGTTGGCAATTTCCGGCCCGCCGTCCATCGTTATCACCGCATGGTGAATTTCGGTTTCTTGTACCGACACCGGTTGCAAGACGCGGAAGAACGCCATCGAACAGGCAATGTTCGGGAAAATGTTGAGGTTAAAACCGGAGCCGCCGACGGCACGCACAATGCGTCGGACCTGGTCTTCGTCGTGATCGACGCGTAGCGCGTCGGCCAGCTCAGTGAAGCGTTCAGGGATTGGCGCGTCGAGATTGGCGTCTAAATCCACCAGTTCCGGGATCATCACCATCACGCTGTGGCCGTTGCCCAAATCTTCGACGTAGCCGCTGCCATCGACAAAGTTGAGCATCTCCTCGGTTTGCTTATCGACCGAGCTTAAAAACGAACGGTGAACCACCGGGAAGTGATAGCCGTCGGTGGTGTTTTCGAGCTGAATCTTCCAGTTACCAGGGAAGCGGAAACGATGTGCCGGCCCGGTTTTAATCGGATAACCCGCGCCCTGCTTCATGAACAAGTCCATCCACTTTTTGGCAACGCCGAGGAAGTCTTCCAGCGGTTCAATCTGCTCATTAAAGGTGGCGAAAATCATTCCGGCGTATTGTTCGGTGCGCAGAGACACCAGCCCCAGCTCGCCTTTTTCCAGCTGGTCGGCGTAGCTTTCCGGGTGCGGCACGCCGCGCAGACTGCCGTCCAGCGCGTAGCCCCAGCCGTGATACGGGCAGACAAAACTGTTGGTTTTGCCACTGCGGTGTTCGCATACCGTGGCCGCGCGGTGGCGGCAGCGGTTGAGTAAGGTGTGCACCGTACCTTTGCGATCGCGCACCACGATAACCGGCTGAGTGCCGATTTCCGTGGTTTTAAAGCTGCCGGTGTCAGGGATTTCGCTGGCGTGCGCCACCCATACCCAGGTTTTGCTGAAGATGCGGTCCAGTTCGAGCTGGAACAGTTCTTCTGAGGTGTAAAGCGACGTGTGTACCCGGTCGGATTTCACCAGCGCCGCAATCTCCGCGCTCGTCAGCGTCGGTGGCGTCGCGGGATCGATATTTTTCACATTAATGATGTGATCACATTGCATGTCCATTCTCCTGCACGTCTTTGTTTTTATCAGGAACCGGTAAGGCATCCGCCGCGTGCCAGTGGTCTACCGGGCGGCTGAACAGGTTGCGAGTAGTGAAATGGCGCATCACCATCTCGCCCGCCTCGCGCACAAAACTCACATTGAGCTCTGCGGCGTTGAGATGCGCACCGCCTGCGGTAAATGCCGAGGTTTGCAGCATCAGCCAGCGGCCGCGCAGTGTGCCGTTCGGTTCATGCCACAGCGCTTCGGAACACAGGAAGTGCGCGTTCATCGCAAAATGCGCCGGTTGACGCACGTAGCCCGCCATCATTTTCACAATGGCGTCGCGGCCCAGATGACGCCCGAGCCGCGTGGCGTAAGGTTCACCGACGCCCTCCCAGCAGGCATCCACGCTGAACAGCGCGCCAATCGCCTGTACCGTTTCCGGGGTATCGAGCTGGTCGCATAAACGCATGTAATCGCTGATGCAGACCCGCGCTGCCTGATAGTCTTCGAGCTGCTGCAACCGCAGCGCATCCTGGGCGTTCATCGTCAGCTCCGTCAGTTCTGGATAATCAGTTCACGGCCCACGCGGGCCTCGATTTTGCAGTACTTCCACAGCTTGCTGCCGCCGTCGCCGACCGGGGTGCTACGGAACAGGTTGCAGACGGCAGCGACGTTTTCCAGACGCTCGGCGTCGGCTAACACGTAGGTGGTCCACGGCGCGGTGGTGGACGGGCCGACCATCAGCTGGTCGTCGTCCATATTGCCGATGACGGTGATGCCCGGCGTTTCATCAATGCCTTTCATCATCACGCCGAATGCGCCCCACACCTGTTTGGCTTCTGCCGGGCTGGCATCGAAAAAGTTCTGGTTCACGCCGATGCAAAACAGCACGCGTAAGGTTGTTGACTGGCTCATCTGTTGCTCCTTTCAAAAATCACAAGTAACCCGGCAGCGGTTTGCCACCAAAGAAGACCGTACCGGCATTGAGGTACGAGAGGTCGCCCATAAAGGCATGTTGGGTAATCACCATCGTGTCGCGCACGTAGCGTTGCAGCGGGCTGGTCATGGTCACGCCACCCATGCCATTGAGTGCCAGCGCCTGGCGTGCCACCTCGGCGGAAACCCGAGTGACGTGGGTCGATGAAAGACGCAGCGCGTTAATTTGTTCGCAACTCGCGTCTTCCCCCGCCAGCAGTTTTTGCCAGACATCGTCGATGGCGTCGTAAAACCAGGCCCGGGCGGAGCGCAATTCGGCCTCGCAGTGGGCGATTTGCATCTGCGCCTGCGGTCTGTCGGCCAGACGCGGGGCGCCGGTGACGGACTGCTGACGATGGGCGATGGCGTAAATTTCATTCAGCGCGGCCCGGGCCACGCCAAGGGCGACGACGGACAGCACCTGCGTCGCCAGCGACAGCACCGGATAGCGGTACAGCGGCCCTTCCAGATTCAGCGCTCCGCCGCGAATAAAGGTCCATTCGTGTGGCACAAAAGCGTCGTTGACCACCAGGTCATGGCTGCCGGTTCCGGCGAGGCCCACGGTGTCCCACACAGGGTCGATATGCACATTTTCCCGTGGCAGCACCGCCATGCGCGGCAACGCCTGTTCGCCGTCGGGCAGAATCCCGACGCCTAATACCGAAGCGCCCATGCTGCCGCTGGCAAAGCTCCAGCGACCGCTGACGCGATAGCCGCCGTCGGCCTGCTGCGCTTTTTGCGTCGGGAAGATGCCCCCTGCAAACACCACGTCCGGGCCGTCGCGATAGAGTTCTTTCAGGGTGTCCGGCGGCAGTGCGCCGAGATAAAACGGGCTCATGCCGAAGCTGGCGACCCAGCCAGCCGACCCGTCGGCGGTGGCGATTTGCTCGACCAATTCGCAGAACTCAGCCGGGGAGCATTCATCGCCGCCGTACATTTTCGGCACCAGCGCGCGGTAAACGCCGACCTGTTTGAAGCGGGCGATCACGTCGTCAGAAATATGGCGCTGATGCTCAAAATCGGCGCTGCGAGTGGCAACGTCACTCAACAGCGGAACCAGCGCTTCACGAATCGGTACGGCAGACATAGCTTCCTCCGGTTTTTGTTATTTGCGGCGCGTTCAGGGCGCACGAGGCCGCAATGAGTCGTACTCACTGAGTCATCAGGGAAAGAAAAGCGAAATTAAGAGATTAGTGACGTCGTCGCTGGGTCAGCCATTCGGCGGCCTGCACCAGCAAACCGTCGTGGCCTTTGGCCGCCACCAGCTGGAGAGCCACCGGGCGGCCATGGCATTCACCCACCGGCAGCGACAGTGCCGGGTGCCCGCTCAGGTTGAACGGTCGCACCAGCCGAGTGAGGTTGACCACGCTCAGCGGGTCTTGCGCCTCGTTCAGCGTAGGCGGAAGTTCCGGCAAGGTCGCCAACGCCAGCAAGGGAGTTTGCGCCAGTAAGGCATCGAGCTGCGCACTGAAATCGCGGCGAATCTGTTCGGCGGCGTCGAGCGCTTCCGGGCTGACGTCAGCCCCTGAGCGAATACGTGACGCCACGTCAGCGGACACCTGCCCGCTCGCCAGCAGCGGATTCAGCGCCAGCCAGTTTTCGTGGCTGATGATGGTCAGTCCAGCGCGGTGCGCGTCGGCAAACAGCGACAGCTCTGCGTCACGAGGCTGCACGGAATATTGTTCGAGTAAAGCCCGCAGGCAGGCATCAATTTCAGGGGTTGCAGCGGAAAGGAACGACATCGCTGGCAGCACGGACAAGGGTTCGTTGACAACAACGCCGAGTCGGGTCATCGCCTTGCGCAGCACCGCGGCATCACGGGTGAATACGCCGACGCAGTCCAGCGAGCTGTCCGCAGGCATTACGCCCTGGCGGCTCAAAACGCCGTAACCGGGCTTGAGGCCGATAACCCCACAGCAGGCCGCAGGCATTCGCACGGAGCCGCCGGTGTCGGTGCCGAGGGAAAAATCGACTTCGCCTGAGGCCACCACCGCCGCCGAACCGCTGGATGAACCGCCGGGGATCACATCAGGGAAGCGCGTGTTGAGCGGTGTACCGCCCCAGGCATTGATGCCCGTCACGCCAAACGCCAGCTCATGCAGCGTTGTTTTGCCAGTCAGTACGCAACGCTTACCCAGCAGCGTGGTAACCACGCTGGCATGGTGTTCGGCATCCGGGGCGTTTTCCAGTGCCCGACAGCCTGCCCGGGTCGGGAAACCTGCCACGTCCAGCGTGTCTTTAACCGCAAAACGAAGATCGCCCTCACCGAGGACAAACTGTTCTACAAAACCTTTGCTCACAGAAACTGGCTTCATGATTAATACCTTGACCAGAAAAAACGAATCATATTCAGGCGAGTCGTCAATGCGACCTTTTGTCCTGACTAACGTTGGATCAATCATGGAACATTTAGATGAATATTCAAGTAATCTTTCACGTTAATTTTACTAGCAAGCAACAATTCATTAACCTTTTGGAGTGAAAGGTTATTACGTCAGGCTGATGAAAAATAAAACAAAAATGGCGGAATTGAAGCGGAAAGTCGTCATGTTCAATGCTGACGACCTTGCTTTAAAAGATGTGTAATTACAGATGGTTATGAGAGGTTTCTAAGCGGATCACAAATTTGTCATTGCGTGGTTAAGGGTCAAAGTTCGTTGAGGTTATCGAGCACTTTTGCCAGCGAAAGATTCATTTTTGCGACCTGGCTGCTGGTCATGCCCTTGAACCCTTTTTCAAACACTTTGCTGGCCTGGGCGTAGGCTTCTTCCACTTTTTGCCGCCCGAGTTCAGTGAGCATCACTTCGGTTACGCGGGCGTCACTTTCGCTGCTGGCGGTGGTCACCAGACCGTCTTCGCGCAGGCGGCCAACGATTTTGGTGACCGTCGGCATTTTGGCCATCGCGTATTCCGCAATCTGCGAAATGCTGGCTTTGCCGTACTGGTGCGTCACCATCAACACCCGAAAACCAGAAACATCGAGCTGCGCTTTTTTCAGTGTAATTTCCATGAGTTGCGTGTAGCGCGCGTAGACATTCACAATCCAGTAAAACGGAAATTCTTCGCGATGGAAGCCAGGATCGGTGGCTGTGTCCTCAGCGGTTTTTTTTATGTTACTCATGCGTTTCCTTACCAGAAAAAAGCAGCAGATATCGCGATTATACCTGCGAATCCATGGCGGCTATAGCCTCAATGCGCCGTTAAACTGGGCAGCAAAAAGGGAAAGGAAGATTGTTGCATTACTGGCTTGACTTAAACTGTACCAGGTGTACTTTTCAGGACATGAAAAAAATCCTGATTATCGTCCCCGACGGCGGCATGTTGTTTGAGTCCGCCGGTATTGCCGACATTCTGATGCAGGCCAATCGCCTGCATCCGGAAGGTCCGGCGCAGCCGCGTTATCACGTGGCACTCGCTACCACCCAACCGCATCAGGTTATTCACGGCCAGTCAGGGTTAAATCTGCTGGCCGATCACCGTTTGCACGAGCTGGACCCACGTGAACCGCTGGACACCATTATCATTACCGGTCGCGGACAGGACCCGCTGGAATCCATCGCGGTTGTCGACTGGCTGCACCTTGCGGCTCCGCATGCCCGACGCGTGGCCTCCGTGTGCGGCGGCGCACTTTTACTGGCGCAGGCCGGATTGCTGGAAGGCAAACGGGCCACCACCCACTGGAAATTGCTCGACACGTTGAAAGCCGAATACCCGCAGATCAACGTCGAAGCCGGGCCGCTGTACGTTCAGGACGGCCACGTCTGGACTTCGGGCGGCGTCAGTACCGGCTTCGACCTCACGCTGGCGCTGGTCGAAGAAGACTATGGCTTCACCCTCGCCCGCGATATCGCCCAGGACATGGTGATGTACCTGCGTCGCCCCGGGGGACAGCTCCAGTTTAGCCGCTATAACCTGAAACAATCCGACGGACACGGCCCGTTGAACGCGCTGCTGGCGTGGATCCTCGACAACATCACCGCCGACCTGTGCGTGGAAAAATTGGCAGAAAAAGCCGCCATGAGCCCACGAAACTTTACCCGCGTGTTTACCCGTGAAACCGGAGCGTCTCCGGCCCGCTACGTGGCCGAAGCGCGTCTGGCCGCTGCCCGTGAGCGTCTGGAACAAACTAATGACCCGCTCGATCGCATTGCCGAACAGACCGGGTTTGGCAGCAGCATCAATCTGCGTCGCCTGTTTGAAAAACAATTGCACCTGACGCCGGGTGAGTATCGCCAGCGCTTTCATTGTCGCAAAATGGCGTAATATGATCCTTTTTTGTCGTTTACGCCAAAACCCTGCCCGCCTACAGTTACGCCATAGACAACAGAGAAGGAGTTGATCATGGTTAAGGTCGGTATTAATGGTTTCGGCAGGATTGGTCGCAACGTTTTACGCGCGGCATTCGGCAACCCCAATTTACAGATTGTGGCGATCAATGATTTAACGGACAGCAAAACGCTGGCGCATTTGTTGAAATACGATTCGTTGCTCGGCACGTTCTCCGCCAGCGTAGAAGCCGTCGAGGGCGGGCTGCGAGTCGACGGCCAGACGATAACCGTGTTCAGCGAACGCGACCCGGCGAATATTCCATGGCGCGACGTTGAGGTGGATATCGTGATTGAAGCCACCGGTTTATTCACCGATCGCGAAAAAGCGGCGGTGCACATCCACAGCGGTGGCGCGAAGCGCGTCATCATTTCCGCGCCAGGCAAAAATGACGATTTAACAGTGGTGATGGGCGTCAACCACCAGCTCTACGATCCGCAAAAACACAGCGTGGTGAGTAACGGCAGCTGCACCACCAACGGTCTCGCCCCGGCGGCGCAGGTACTTCACCAGCATTTCGGCATTCAACATGGCCTGATGAACACCACACACGCCTACACCAACAGCCAGGTTCTGCACGACCAGCCGGAGAAAGACCTGCGCGGGGCGCGAGCCGCAGCGCTCTCTATCGTGCCCTACTCCAGCGGCGCGGCGAAAGCGCTCGGCAAAGTTATCCCTGAACTTGACGGGCGTTTGACCGGCTATTCGCTGCGTGTCCCGGTCCCGGTGGTGTCGATTGTCGACCTGACCGTTACCCTTGAGCGCGATGTTACTGCGCAAGAAGTGAATGACGCGTTCCGTCAGGCGGCGGCTTCTGGCCCGCTAAAAGGCATCCTCGGCTATAGCGATGAGCCGTTAGTGTCCAGCGATTACCAGGGCGACCCGCGCTCGTCAATTATTGATGGCCTTTCGACGCTGGTGATTGGCGGCAATATGGTGAAAATCCTCGCCTGGTATGACAACGAATGGGGCTTCTCCAATCGCCTGGTCGACCTTGCCCTGCTGATGGCGCAGCAAGAACGTTAATCTGCTTCACCACGACTCCCGGGTAACCGGGGGTCAGTTCCGTCACATTCCTCGTTTCGTTTAATCCCCACAAAATTCGCTGCGAACGCGTGCCTTTGCTTATAAATCAATCCGATGTGCTAAAAATATCCGTGTTATCAGCATTGTATTGTTAAACAGGCTATGTAAAATCAGACAATCCGTGCTAAACACTTGTTAAATATATAGTGGAATCCCGGGTCAGAATGTTGTTTGCTCGGTGACTATCTCTGTGCGTCGTCTACGCCATGAGTCATCCCTGCTCCGCAGGCAGCACCATGACCATTGGGCCTAACCCCGATTTGCAGGGAACGTCTGAATGAAATTACGAAATCTCTTGCCTCTGTTGATAGTGACCGTGCTGGTCGGCTGTAAAGCCCCTGCACCCACCATGACCGACGACACGCTGGTCACAAGCCAGGTCAATGGCGTTACGCTGACTCACCGTTATATCGTTACCGTCCCGACAGAATTTACCCCTGTTAATGCCAGCTATCGCGCGCTGTACGCCGGTTCTGTCATGAATACTCCTGATTTTGGCGGCAAGGTTCTGAGCGAACTGGAAAACGGTAAAACCTATACCGTGCTCGGCAGCGTCCAGAACAACTGGCTGGCGATTGCCGAAGAAGACCAACCGGAGCTGATTGGCTACGTTCCGCCGCGCGCGCTGGTCAAAAGCGAGCTGTATGCACAGACCCTGAAAAAAGACCGGCCACGTACCCGCAAGTCGAGCAACAAAAAAACCACCTGCGTTAACGTGGACAGCAACAGCAAAGCTTGTCAGAACGCGAACAGCGGAACCTGGATAATTAACTAATCTTTATCCTGTTCCCTCGCTTGGGTTTACCCGTTTTTGAGACGCATAAAGGAAATCTATGAAACTCTGGCTTTCAGGTGTGGCGTTGCTGCTGGCATCTTCGACCGTATGGGCAGAGAACTACCGTTTTGTACAGTCACCTTCGCAGAAGCTGGATATCTGGATCGATAACATCAAGAGCAATTCACCGCAGAACTGGTGTGCGAAAGAGCTTCCGCTGCGCATTGTCGCCAACGGCGATAAATCCCCGTCGATCCTGACCGGTTTTATGCCACGTCTCGGCACGCTGCTGGAAAGTCAGTGCTCCACCCTGCAGCGCGTGCACTGGCGACTCGAAGACCCACAGGGTGCGGCGCTGGCCTTTGGTACCGCCGATCGCGCGAACGACTGGGATGTGAAAGTGACGCCGGTGATGGCCGACAGTCCGGCCATCGCGACGCAACCTGAGGATAAATCTACCCCGGCAGACCGCACGCCGTGGCAGGAATTTACCCTGCAGGATGGCTGTCGTCTGCGTACCTTCTGGGCTGCTAACGCAGGCGCATCTGCGCTGTTTATTCCTGAGGGCCAGTGCGAAAAAGGCGGCTGGTTAAGCGGTCGCAGCGACGTGATTCAGAGTGGCAACGCGGGCGAAAAACGCCTGCCGATGACCTTCGTGCACGGTTTCCCGGTGAGCGGTCTGCGTGACGGCATTGATGCCGACAACCTGCTAATAACCACCCTCAACAACGAGCGGATGGTGGTCAGCAATGAACAGGCACCGCAAAGCTGGATGATCCTGCCGTACAAACCAGAGCTTAACGCGTGGGCGGCCAGCGGCACCATTGCGGTTAAAGTGCCGCGTGAAATGGCGATGGATGAAGCCAATCTGCAAAAACAGCTCAATCAGGTGCGCAAAGCCTGGGCCAGTTGGCTGGCGCCTGATAGCCCGGTCACCCTGCTGTTGATTGACTCCCTGCAAACGCAGCTGCGTGACCCGGCGGTGGGTGCATGGCGCACACAGAATTGATCTTGTCACTTTTTGAGCAGAGATCCGTAGCATGACAGATAGCGATTACACACAGCGCCCGCCTGACGCTTTGCCGTCCGGTTATCGCTTTGATGAGTTTGAAATTCAGGATGTCATTGACGCCAGTAACGACAACATCGTTTATCGCGCCCTCGATCATCAGCTTGAACGCCAGGTCGCCATTCGCGAATTTTTGCCGCGTACCCTGACGGTTCGTAGTGAAACGCAGCGCCTGGTGCCGCGCAGCAAACAGGACCAGTCAGCGTTTAGCGTCGGCCTCGACGGATTTATTCAGGAAGCGCGTCAGTTGGCGCGTCTGAATCACCCGAACGTGGTGCAAATTCTGCGTTTCTGGACCTACAACGAAACGGCCTATGCCGCGACCCCGGTGTACAGCGGCATGACGCTGGCCGAGCTTTTCCAACATCATCCGGAACGCATTAACGAAGTGTGGATCCGCCACATGCTGCCGATGCTGTGCGGGGCGTTGGCTGCGCTGCATGAGAAAGGCTATATCCACTGCCGCCTGTCGCTGAACAGCATTCTGATTCAGGACAACGGCCTGCCGCTGCTGTTGGAATTTGGTGCCCTGCGCCAGAGCGGCGCGGAAAGTGGTGAGGTGAATAAAACCCTTCTGCATCCGGGCTTTACGCCGCTGGAACAATATTCTGATGACGCCGATAACCCGCCAGGACCGTGGACGGATATTTACTCGTTAGGTGCCATTCTTTATACGCTGGTAACCGGTAATCGGCCGCCAGCCAGCGTCACGCGCAGCATTCAGGATAACTGCGTACCGCTGGTGGAAAGTCGCCCGGAAGGCTATTCGCTTGAGCTGTTACAGGCTATCGACAGCACCCTGGCGCTGCGCCCGGAAGACCGTCCGCAGACGATCGCCGAATTTACCGCACTGGCGGGCATCAGCCTGAATGAGACTCACACTCTGCCAGCAGAAAGCCAGACCGGCTCGATGCTGATGGCGATTGAGCAAGAGCCACAGCAAGAGACTTCCGTCCTGCCGTGGTGGACGTCGTACCGCACGCCGTTGCAGATTGCCGGTGGCGTCGTGGTCGGTTTGATTGCCGGCGCGGTGTTGTTTGGTCAGCACGGGTCTACGGAGGTGGCGTCTAAAGCGCCAATGACGGGCACCGTTACCGCCGAAAACTCGGCTAAGCCGGTCGCAGCCGGTACCGCCCTCGCCCGGGTGTATATTCGTGTGGATGAAGGTGATCAGCTGGAAGTGAACGGCAAGGCGCAGAAAACGCCGAACCCGGTGAATGGTTATGCCTCGGTACAGCTTTCGTCCGGTCAGTACGTGATTACATTGCGTAACGCCAAACAGCCCCGCAGCGCCAGCATCACTGTCGATAAACCCGGCACGTGGTTGTTAAACCCGCAGGCGTGATCCTTTCATTGCAATGCCCGGCGGCGCAAGCTTGCCGGGCCTACAAAATTCACAAAATCGAAACGTTATTGGAATGCCTTACGACGGATAAACGGTCTGGGCAGGCAGCGCGCGTCTGTCCAGCTTATGCAGGCCGAGATACAACAGCGCGGTTCCCACCCAGCCAATAATCCACGACACATCATTCCCGGCAAACATCCACGTTAACGCCCCATGGAACAGCGGGTTTTCGATGAACGGCAGCTGGATAAGCACGCCCGTTACATACACCGCGATGCCATAAAAATTCCAGTAACCGTAGCAGCCTTTCGGGTCAAACAGCGCCGGGATGTCCACCGACTGGCGAGAAATCAGGTAGTAATCGCACAGACTGATGGCGCTCCACGGCACAAAGAATGCCAGCAGGAACAGCAGGAAATGGGTGAAATGTTTGAGGAACGCCGGTTCACTCAGCAGGGCAATCACGCAGGAAATCGCCACCATCATCACCACGAAAATCACACGGCATTTCGTGCTCAGCGTCACCTGCTGGCGGAAACCGGAGACAATGGTTGTCAGCGACATAAAGCTGCCGTAGGCATTCAGAGTGGTGAACGTGATTTTGCCAAAGCAGATAGCGAAATAAATCACCATCGCCATCATTTCGTTTTTGCCCAGCCCCACGATGTAGCTCACTTCATGGCCCGGAAAGGCGCTGCCCGCGATGGCCGCGGTGATGACGCCGAGGGTCATAGACGCCTGGGTGCCTAACACCGTGCCGCTAAAGACCGCAAAGAACGTCTTTTTGCCGGAGACGTTACGCGGCAGATAGCGCGAGTAGTCGGATACATAGGGACAGAATGCGATTTGCCAGGACGACGACAACGACACCGCCAGCAAGAAGTTTGGCAACGTGAAATGGTTGTTCTGCGCGATGGTGGCGAAATCAGTCGACAGCAGCAGGGAAACAAATAGCCACGCAAACGCCAGTACACCGACAAGGCTCGCCAGTTTGCCGAGTTTGTGAATGACTTTATAGCCCAGCACCGCGATGACGATAATCACCGCGCTGAAGATAATCATCCCGGCGTTGTTACTCACCGACAGCAGTTTCGCCATCGCCTGCCCGGCCAGCACCGTGCCGCTGGCGGAAAAGCCTACGTACATCACGCACACCAGCGCCAGCGGGATAACCGCCCCAAACACGCCAAACTGCGCGCGACTGATTATCATCTGCGGTAAGCCCAGACGCGGCCCTTGCAACGCGTGCAGCGACATCACGCCCGCGCCCAAAATCTGCCCCACCAGCAGGCCAATCAGCGACCATACCACGTCGCCCCCGAGCACCACCGCCAGCGCGCCGGTGACAATCGCGGTTATCTGTAAATTACCGCCAAACCACAGCGTGAACTGGCTGAAGATATGGCCATGACGCTCGTTATCCGGGATGTAGTCTATGGAGCGCGTCTCGGCGATGCGCTCCCGGGTGTTGCCTGCTTGGGTGTCGGTTGGTGAAAATGAAGACATAATTGCCTCGCTAAAATCCCGGTTGATGATTTTTAAGGGTTGCTACCGCTTTGGAGATTTCTGGTGCCAGCCAGCGATCCTCTTCCCACGGCGCGACCGTCTCACGCAGCAGCGCCAGGCTGTGACGCGTACCCTGAGCCAGTTTTTGCTCGCCGTGGAAATGCAGCGCCTGTGCCGCCAACAGATATTCAATGCCGATGATG
This sequence comes from Scandinavium hiltneri, assembly GCF_024764835.1. Taxonomy (GTDB): domain Bacteria; phylum Pseudomonadota; class Gammaproteobacteria; order Enterobacterales; family Enterobacteriaceae; genus Scandinavium; species Scandinavium hiltneri. The sequence continues at coordinate 418,560 of NZ_JALIGE010000073.1, forward strand.
TGATACAGATTGCCGATCAGCCGATGCAGCTTTAACGCACTGCCGGTGCCGAGGCTCAGATGATCTTCCTGCAACGCTGAGGTGACAAAGTTATCGAGCACCGCAGGCTGTGCGAGCTGTTTATTCTCCCCGCACAGCGACGCCGCCACATACTGGGCGATCATCATCCCGGAATTGACCCCCGGCCTGGCCACCAGAAATGCAGGCAGGCCGCTAACCAGCGGATTCACTAAGCGGTCAAGACGACGCTCGGACATGCTGCCCAGTTCCGCCATCGCAATCGCCAGCAGGTCACAAGCCATCGCCACTGATTCACCGTGTGGATTAGCCTGCGACACCACCCGCCAGTTGTCCGGCGTGCCAAGCACCAATGGGTTATCGGTGCAGGCGTTGAGCTCGGTTTCTACCTGAGTGCGCGCATGATCAAACTGGTCACGGCACGCGCCATGAACCTGCGGCATCGAGCGCAGGCTAAGCGCGTCCTGGGTGCGCACGCCGACGCTTTCGGCCAGCAACGGGCTGTCAGCCAGCAGCTGGCGCAGTCTTGCACCGCAGTGCTGGATCCCGGGACTGGCCTTCAGCGCCAGGATTTCGGCATCAAAGGCCACAATCTGTCCGCGCAGGGCTTCAAAACTCATCGCCCCGGTTACGTCGGCCCAGTCGAGCAGACGCTGTGCATCGTCGAGTGCCAGACACGCCAGGCCGGTCATGCACGGCGTGCCGTTCACCAGACTCAACCCCTCTTTTGCACCTGGCGAAATAGGCTCCAGCCGGGCTTGTGCCAACGCCTGCTGCGCGGGCACAACCTGCCCTTGCCAGCTGACGTCCCCGACGCCCATCACCGCGAGGCCGATATGCGCCATGTGCGAGAGATAGCCCACTGACCCCTGCGACGGCACCTGCGGCGTAATACGCTGATTCAGAAACGCCAGCAACTGCTCGACAATCGCCGGTGAAATGCCGGATTTGCCGTGGCTGTAGTTGGCAATCGCCGCGCACATAATGGCCCGGGTTTGCGCCTCGTCCAGTAATGGCCCGACCCCGCAGGCATGGCTGAGCAGCGTATTACGCGACAACTGGTTGAGCTGTTCTTCCGCCAGACTGATATTGCACAACGCGCCTAAACCGGTATTCACCCCGTACGCCACATGGCCCGAGGCGACGATCAGATTCACTATCTCCCGGCCCTGCGCGATGCGCGCCCAGGTGCTGGCACTCAGCGTTAAGATGGCGTTGCCGCGTGCGACGTGCGCCACATCCTGCCAGCGTAATGGCTGGTCACCCCATTCGATGGTTGCACTCACAATGGTTGCTCCTGGCGATAGTGGCTGGAGATAAACTGCTGAAAACGTGGCGAACCCTGCTCGCCAAACAGTGCGTCAGGTGCCCCTTCGCAGTCGATATTGCCCTGATGCATAAATACCACCCGGTTCGAAACATGACGCGCAAAACCGAGTTCGTGCGTCACCACCAGCATCGTGCGTCCCTCTTCCGCCAGGCTACGCATCACTTTCAGCACCTCGCCCACCAGTTCAGGGTCGAGCGCCGAGGTCGGTTCATCAAACAGCATGACGTCCGGGTCCATTGCCAGCGCCCGGGCAATCGCCACGCGCTGTTGCTGACCACCGGAGAGTTGCGCCGGGTAATAGTCTTTGCGGTTGAGCAGCCCGACGCGGTCCAGCAATTGTTCTGCCTGTTCGATGCATTCGCGTTTATTGCGCTTGAGCACGTAGTGCGGCCCTTCAATTACGTTTTGCAGCACCGTCATGTGCGACCACAGGTTAAAGCTCTGAAATACCATCCCCAGCCGTGAACGCAGGCGTTCAACCTGTTTCGGGTTCGCCGCCAGCTGATGCCCACGCGCATGTTGCTTCATTTCAATCGTTTCCCCGCCAACGCTGACCACGCCAGCGTCCGGGGTTTCGAGCAAATTAATACAGCGCAGCAGCGTACTTTTTCCGGAGCCGCTGGCGCCAAGAATCGAAATCACATCGCCCTTTTGCGCGTCGATGGAGATGCCTTTCAGCACGTCAAGCATGCCAAAGGATTTGTGAATTCCGCTGACCGACAGGGTGACTGGACGCGAATCGTGCATATTATTCTCCTTTGGTGACAGGCTTCAGCGCGAGGGTACTCGGGCTCTGGCGGGTATGCGGCGTCAGCCGACGTTCAAGCAAGGCGTACAGCTGGACAATAATAAAATTGAGGACCAGGTAAATCGCGGCAGCACAGAGGAACACTTCCATGGTGCGATAGGTCCGCTGAATGATTTGCTGAGCCACGCCGGTGACATCCCACACCGTAACCAGGCTTGCCAGCGCGGTGGATTTCACCAGCAGTATCGCCTCGGTGGAATACGCCGGGAGCGCGTAACGCAGCATCACCGGAGCGATAATCCGCCGTAACAGCAGCAGGCGAGACATCCCGCAGGCGCGTCCGGCTTCGATTTGCCCGACCGGTATCGCCAGCAGGCCACCGCGCAGGATTTCTGCGGTGTAGGACGCGGTACATAATGAAAGCGCCAGCACTGCGCAGATAAACGGCTCGCGTAATAGCGGCCACATAAAGCTGTGGCGGATCACGCCAAACTGCCCCAGGCCGTAGTAAATCAGGAACAGCTGAATCAGCAGCGGCGAACCGCGAAACACCAGAATGTAGCCGCGGGCAAAGGCACTCAGCGCGCGCCACTGACTCATACGCATCGCCAGAATGCCCAGCGCCAGCACGCCGCCGAGCAGGAACGAACAGATAAATAACCCCAGCGTCACCGGCAACGCGGCGCTCAGCTTGAGGAAAGTGTCAGTCAAAAAAGCCACGTCGATAACCATTTGCGCTCCTTAAGCCTGGGCCACAGTTCGGCGCTGCCATGCGCGATTGAGACGGGTTTCCGCCTTGATAAATGCCCTGTTCGACAACAGTGTCAGCAGCAAATAGCAGCCGCCACCAATCAGGTAGAACAGGAAATAGTCGCGGGTCGAACCCGCCGCAATCTGGCTGGCGCGCATCAGTTCCACGATACCGGTGACCGACACCAGCGCCGAATCTTTGAGGCTCATCTGCCAGACGTTGGACAGTCCTGGCAAGGCGTAGCGGAAAATTTGCGGCAACATCACTCGCTGCAAAATGCGCCAGCGCGGCATACCAATCGCCTGCGCGGCTTCGACTTCACCCGGCGACAGCGCCAGACGGGCGGCGCGGTACACCTCTGCCTGATAGGACGCTGAAATCAGCCCGATCGCCAGGGCACCAATCAGAAACGGTGGCACTTCGATAAAACCGTCAGCGCCGAACATCTGACCAATCAGCGAGATAAGCCCCGAGCCGCCGAAGTAAAACAGATAAATAATCAGCAGTTCAGGTATGCCGCGAAACACCACGGAGTACGCCGAACCCAGCCAACGGGCCGGTGCGCGATGCGACAGCTTCGCAGAGGCAATCACCCCTCCGACCAGCGCGCCCACCAGCAGCGCCGCCACGGAGAGCAACAGCGTGGTCAGCGTGGCGGTGAGGATCAGTCTTCCCCAACCGTCGTCCCCCAGACCCAGTAAATTGATCATCTTCAACCTCGCTTATGGGGTGACGTCAGCTTTAAACCATTTTTCGCTGAGCTTTTTCACCGTGCCGTCGGCCAGTGCGGCTTTGATGGCGGTGTCCAGTTTGGCTTTCAGGTCAGCATCCGCCGGGCGCACGCCCATCGCTTCGCCCTCGCCCCAGATTGGGCCGCTCAGCTGCGGGCCACTGAAGGTCAGATTGTTGTTTTCCGGGCGGGAAAGCGTGGAATTGGCGAAGGTGATGTCGTCGAACACCGCGTCGATGCGCTCGGACTGGAGGTCGAGAATGGCATCTGCGGAGTTGTTGTATTCTCGAATATCGGCCACGTCTTTGAAGTATTTGTCGATGAACGGCGTGTACACCGTCCCGGAGGCGATCCCGATGGTTTTGCCTTTCAGCGCGGCTTTCAGTGGCGCAATGGCGGCCTGGATCTCTTTTTCATCGTCGTGCAGTTTAATCACTGGCGCCGGCGGCAGGAGATTGCCTTTGATGGTGATGAATGACGCAGGCGTGGCTGCGTACGGCACGGTGAAACTGACCACTTTTTTGCGGTCCGGAGTAATCACAATCGCATCCATGATCACGTCATATTTTCCGGCATTCAGCCCGGCTATCATTCCATCCCAGTTCTGCACCACCAGCTTGCACTGGATGCCCATCCGCTGACACAGATTCTCCATCAACTCTGGCTCAAAGCCGCTCAGCTTGCCGCCTGGCAGGGTCAGATTCCACGGCTCGTACCCACCTTCGGTGGCGATGGTTATCGAGCTCCATGCTTTGGCATTCACGCCCCCGGCGCTCAGCAGTAGCCCTGAAAGCAGAGTGGTCAGACAGATCCCGCGAAAAGTGGTGCGCTGCTTCATGATGATTCTCCTGATTTCATTAGCGTATTTCATGCAATGGGGCATGGCGTGCAACAAATGACAGAACATGTATATACAACCATTGACTTTCCATCACACTCGTCGAATGATGGATTTGTGAGCCATGTTGTAAATAATTTGTAATCAAAATGAATCGCAAATGTGGCATTTAAACAGCTTAACGCGCAGAAAACCAGGGAGTTAGCCCAATGATTACCCCCTTTCAGTTCACCTCGTTACCCGTCACCCGCTGGAAAAACGGTGGCGGCGAAACCCGTGAAATCGTCAGTCGCCCCTCCCCCGACGCACCGTTTCTCTGGCGGGCCAGTATTGCCACCCTGAATGCCGACGGCCCGTTCTCACTGTTTGCCGGGGTGGACAGAGTGATTACGCTGCTGGAAGGTGCCCCACTGTGGTTGCGCGGTGTCGAAGTGAATCATCGGTTAGAACGCTGGCAACCGTGGGCGTTTCCCGGGGAGTGGCCGCTGGCGACGGACGGCATTCACTGCGTTGGCCGGGATTTCAATATCATGACCCAGCGCGAGCGGGCGTCAGCGCAGGTGAACGTGATCACCCAGGCATACACGCCAGGTTCATCAGGCGTCGCCCTGGTGCTGCAAGGCGCATGGCAGCTGGATAATCAACGTTATGAAGCCCAAAGCGGAATAAGCTGGAGTCAAACGCAACCGGGCGAGATGTTTCCGCTGACGCCCGACGCCACGCTGCTGTTGGCAGAAATCATGCTGTTTTAATGTCTTGTTTCTTTTCGATTTTATAAAAGCGAATGTGATCTGTGCTGGAAATTGCGCCAGGTTGTATAGACAGGAGCATACATTACCGCTTTTATTGTTACATACTCATAACAAACGCAGCGGCGTTTGACCGATATCCGACATGCATCAAGAATCAGGAAGGAATGACATGACCACGCATCAGACCACTGCCCTCTCCCGTACCGTCCGCGCGCCTCGTGGGGACACACTTCACTGCGCTAACTGGCTGATCGAAGCCGCTTATCGCATGATTCAAAACAACCTCGACCCGGACGTGGCCGAGCGCCCGGAAGATCTGGTGGTCTATGGCGGGATTGGTAAAGCGGCCCGCAACTGGGAATGCTTCGAGCAAATCCTGCGATCGCTTGAGGCATTACAGCCGGAAGAAACGCTGGTTGTGCAGTCAGGCAAACCGGTGGCGGTGTTCCGCACCCACGCCGATGCGCCGCGCGTACTGCTGGCCAACTCCAACCTCGTACCGCACTGGGCCAACTGGGATCACTTCCACGAACTCGATAAAGCCGGGCTGATGATGTACGGCCAGATGACCGCCGGGTCATGGATTTACATCGGCGCACAGGGCATCGTGCAGGGCACGTTTGAAACCTTCGCCGAAGCGGGCCGCCAGCATTATAACGGCGACCTGAGCGGGAAATGGATCCTCACCGCCGGACTGGGCGGCATGGGCGGTGCACAACCTCTGGCAGGCGTGCTGGCGGGTGCATCGGTGCTGGCGATTGAGTGCCAGGAGTCCCGTATCGATTTTCGCATTCGCACCCGCTACGTCGATTACAAAGCGACAAATCTGGATCAGGCGCTGGCCCTGATTGCCGATGCGAATGCGCAGAAAAAAGCCATTTCCGTGGGCCTGCTTGGCAACGCTGCGGAAATTTTACCGGAACTGGTAAAACGCGCCAAAGCGGGCGGTATGCGCCCGGATATCGTCACTGACCAGACCTCCGCGCACGACCCGATCAACGGCTATTTACCGGCAGGCTGGAGCGTTAACCGCTGGCTGGACGAGCGTGAAACGCAGCCGAAAGCGGTCGAAAAAGCGGCGCGCGCCTCAATGGCGGTGCACGTGCAGGCAATGCTCGATTTCCATCATATGGGCGTCCCGACCGTGGATTACGGCAACAATATTCGTCAGGTCGCGCTGGATGAGGGCGTGAAAAATGCGTTTGATTTCCCTGGCTTCGTCCCGGCCTACATTCGCCCCCTGTTCTGCGAAGGCAAAGGCCCGTTCCGCTGGGTGGCGCTGTCAGGCGATGAAGAGGATATCCGTAAAACGGACGCCAAATTGAAAGAACTGTTCCCGGAAAACACCCATCTGCATCGCTGGCTGGACATGGCTCAGGAGCGCATCGCCTTCCAGGGCTTACCGGCGCGTATCTGCTGGCTGGGCCTCGGCGAACGTCATCTGGCGGGTCTGGCATTCAACGAGATGGTCCGTAACGGCGAGCTGAAAGCGCCCATTGTCATCGGCCGCGACCATCTCGACTGCGGATCCGTTGCCTCACCAAACCGTGAAACCGAATCGATGAAAGACGGCTCCGATGCAGTGTCCGACTGGCCATTGCTCAACGCCCTGCTGAACACCGCAGGCGGCGCAACCTGGGTTAGCCTGCATCACGGCGGCGGCGTCGGGATGGGCTTCTCCCAGCATTCCGGGGTGGTGATTGTCTGCGACGGTACGCCGGAAGCGGATAAACGCCTGGCTCGCGTGTTGTGGAACGATCCGGCGACCGGCGTGATGCGTCACGCCGATGCGGGCTACGAACTGGCCGTGGAATGTGCGAAGAAGCATGCGTTGAATTTGCCGATGGTGCGTTAAGACAGCCCTCATTGTCCGGTGGCGCAAGCTTGCCGGGCGAAGACAGATATAAAAAACCACGCCCGGGGACGTAATGCCGATCAGTTAAGGATCACTTGAACGATCCGGCAGCTGTGTAAGAATCCGTAATCTCCCGGGGATTACGGTTTTTTTTATGTTACTCAGCCAGGCTTTAGATACCGTCCATAAATTTTCGCCTTTTCGCCGCAGGAGTTTGCTGCACTTGCAGACCTGCTTTCTCCTGAACTGATTGATGAGTGCCTGGCTGACACCAGCATCGTCACTCTGCGTAAACGTCGCCTCTCCATGGAGATGATGGTCTGGGCGGTTACCGGCATGGCGCTCTTCCGCTCTCACGCCATGAGCCAACTGGTCTCCCATATGGACATTCTTCTGCCGGGTAACCGATCTGTGAGATGAAAGAAAGACCGGATCCTTCAGTTTAGACTGGTACTATTTACAGGGGGGAGATCACCTTCGGCCCTTTATTATTAATGCAAGCATTTTATTATTTTATTTGCAACATTTTTTTCAATCTTAAAAAGAAAGCATCACATGCGTCCTCTTCATTTGAAAAATATTCAGGCTCGGTTTTTTGCCCTCTTTCACTATAAAATACAACCCATAAAAAACCATCATGCATAAAACATAGTGACTCATTTTTATCACAATCAATAGAATAACTACCCTTGGGTAAGTTCATGCTAATCAATTGATTAAGTAGTTCATTTTTAGCCACAACAATCTACCCCTTCGATCATTTCTTTCAAATGCTCAGAATCCAAATAGGATTGAACGCTATGCTCTAGTTTATATTGCGTTCCCATCCCCATTTCCCCGAACCAAGGAGCAATCTTGCTTTCCGCTACGTTTGGAATAGGTTTCATCACCTTATAAACAGTATAAGGCCCTGAATCAGTTCCTGGTGGCAGAGCACGCATTGAATACGGAGTGCCAACAGGAGAAGTATATCTACCACCGGAATAACCATATCTATCAATAGTCGTACCAGGTTCTAACGTTGTATTATTCACAGGGCCATGTGCGCCATCGTTCGGTGGATAGTAAGTTACTGGTAAATTACTTAACCCTAACGGGTCAATATATTTTAGCGGGTTTGATGCATATCCGTACGGGTTTAATCCTCCAAATAGCCCTATCGGGTCCGGGCTCAGGTACTGCCCCGTCTCCGTATCATAGTAACGGAACCGGTTGTAGTGCAACCCCGACTCTTCATCCTCGTACTGCCCCGCAAAACGCAGGTTGCAGCTCAGCTTATCCGCATCATTCGCCGCCACCGCCCACTGACTGCCCTTACCCCAGAGGCTCAGCCGCCCTGCCCACGCCCTTTTCCCCTGCTCCGTCAGCAGCTCCCGTGGCGTCCCCATGTGGTCACTCACCACATAATGCAGCTTGCCTTTTCCTGTCGTGCGACCGGCGTCAGTCCTCCCGGCGCATACAGCCAGTGGATGCTCTCCTCATATGCCGCGCGGCCATCCGCGTATAACGGCGTCTCCGCTATCAGCTGGTCCCCGCTCCACTGGTATTCACACCCTACCGCCCTTGTCCCGGCGGCGATGTCTGACCGCTTTTCCTTGCGGATGCGCCGCCCGAACGGGTCATACGCATAACGCCACCGCTCACCGCCCGGGGTGATAAACTCGCTCAGCTGGCTGTGCGCATTCCACCGGTAACGCCACCGCTGTGGCCGCCAGCCATCCCGGCACAACCGCTTCTCTGTCAGTCGGCCGGCGGCGTCGTACCGGTATTCACAGTCCCCCCGACTCGCCACCAGTTCGGCCGCGTCTCGCACCGGCTTGTCCTCGGTGTGGACGTAGCGCATGAACATCACGACGGTCTTGTGCGCCGTCAGCGCCATGCCGACCTTGACCGGGATGCCCGAATTGGCAATGTCGGTGGCCGAACGGTGGCGGATGCCGTGCGTGCCCACGTGCGTGGCGCCAGCCGCCTTGAGCACTCGGCTCCAGCCACCGTAGTACTCGCCCGTGGTCAGATGCTTGCCGGCGTGGCTCGGAGAAGGCAGCACGTAGCGGCTGCCTTCTTGCCGGGGTGCCGTCGAGAGTAGCCGATAGGCTTCCTCGCTCATGGGCTTGGACATGCCGCCGGTCTTGCTGTCAGGCCAGACGACGCGCCGGTTCTGCAGGTCAACCCAGTCCCATTCCAGCGCAATGATTTCCGAGCGGCGGCCAGCGAACTCGAATTGCAGGCGGATGCCCAGAGGGATGACGTAGTTCTCCAACCCCTCCGACTCGATCCTGTCGAGCTGCCGGAACAAGTTGCCCATTTCTTCATCGCTGATGAGGTGGGTGGATTTGCCAGCAGGGAACATCGGAACGTGACGGCAAGGGTTGGTGCCATCGGGCCGATAGCCCCATAGTAAGCGTCCAGCGAGAGCCGTCTGGTCATAATCTGATTCATCCGACAAAGTGGTGTCCACCAAATTAGTAGTGGGAACCATATGCAGAAAAATGTGACTCCCGGCAGGCGTAAGGGCTGCCCTAATTATTCTCCTGAGTTTAAGCAGCAGCTTGTTGCAGCCTCCTGCGAACCCGGTATCTCCATCTCAAAACTGGCGCTCGAAAATGGATCAGCGCCGTTTCTGAGCCTTCCTGTAATCATCAATCAGGATAATATTATTACCCTGCTCACTAGCCGTCTGCGGCATATCGTGCAGTTCAGTCCCGCCCATCAGCATCGTGCGTCTGACGTCCTTTATCTGAGCAAGCGCCTGTTCGGCTTCGGAATAAGTGTTACCGGAATACTGCGTCATCCAGCTCAGAAGCATCTTTTCATCGACCTGGAGATCAAACGGCTCACCTTTACGGCAGCGCCAGTCACGATTCAGCCGCAGGTCAAATTCGAGCGCAATTTCTTCATCGCCAGGAAAAGCACCTGTGCTGTGTAAGGTATCCTGGTAGATCGCACTCACCTGATTGATGTGAGTCATCGTGCTGCGGTCAGTCTGCTGATAAAAGCGTAATTCCCTGTGTTGGGCAAAGAAATAGTCGATTGCGGCGTCCATCTGTTCTCGCGTAAACAGCGAAAAATCGGTGCCCAGCCATTCGATGCCATTGATTAACCGGCCATTGAGTCGCTCAACAAAACTATTTACATCGCCTTTGCGGACCTGATGAATAACATGAACCCAGCGAGTACTGAACTCCATTGCAATCAGGCTGGTAGAGCGTCCCATTTTCACCGCATGAACAACCCACTGAATAATGCCCTGTGGAGTTAACCTCTCCTGCCGTTCAATGAGGGTTTCCCGCACAGACGCTGCAGGCTCAAAGAAACCTTCATCATGGCCTTTTTTATATTTCCCATAGAGATGCAGAGCAGCGGCAGAGGAGCAATTGATAACCATCATGACGAAGTGTCCTTATCAGCGAAGCGGCAGTTGCTCAAAGAAGCACATCTCACCTCCTCCAGGCAACAGACAGATAGCAAGCATACAAAATCCGTCGCAGATATTAAATATCGACACAAAATTCAGGCTATTGATACAGACTGGCTGTTGTCCATTCCGTTGATTAGCGGACAATGGTGATTCATAAGACTGAAAGGAAACTGGCATCATGAGTAAAGCGATTGATAATCTACAAGCCGCAATGCAAAAGGCGATGGCTGGTCGTCCTGCCGTAGGGGGATTTCCGTATCTGGCTGAAACACTCAGGGCTGCAGGCGTGAAAATAAATGAATGGAACTTGCCTTCCTGTCAGAGCCTGTATTTCACCGATAATGGTCCTGTGGTGATGCAAGGGCTACCTCTGGTAACAGGCCTTGCTGATGTCCCCGCATTTAACAAAGATGCGGTCATTCATGCGCTACGTGAAGATCAGGCGGGAAGAACAACGTTTCCTGACTTTCTGGTTGCGATCTGGAATGCAGGGGTGGTCCGATATATCGCAGATTTTAGTGGACGCCAGGTCACATACTTTGGGTACAATGACGAAAGCTACGTTGAAGCCTACCCGGAAGTGACCGTCAGTTAATCTGCCAGTTTATAGATGGGAATTCTTCTGGTCGTTCCCGTCAGGTTATCAGACACATCGATCCTGTCGGTAGCGATCTTCATACCCGAAGCCCGCAATGTCGCGATATCTGCAGCAATCCGCTGCATACCAAACCAGAACATCCCATCCAGCGCGGTGACCTGTAAACCGGATCCCAGTGCAAGTCGTAGCCGTTCCCGTGGCGCTTTAACCTGTTTTGCTATCGCCTGATAGGCCGCTGTCGGTAAGCGTATGCCGAGAACCGTATTGACGAAGATAAGTTATTCAGCGGACAGGACTGCGCGCCATGGCAACAGTTCACCAACCCGGTTTATCGGCCAGTCAGCTATAACATCAAGCACATGGTGAAGGTAACGTTCCGGATCGATTCCGTTCAGTTTGCACGTCCCGATCAGGCTGTACAGCAACGCGCCGCGCTCACCACCATGGTCAGAGCCGAAGAACAGCCAGTTTTTACGACCCAGACTCACCAGTCGCAGGGCATTCTCCGCGATGTTGTTATCCGCTTCCGCCCAGCCGTCATCTGCGTAGTACGTCAACGCTTGCCACTGGTTCAGGGCATAAGCGAACGCTTTCGCCAGTTCTGAGTGTCGCGACAGGGTTTTCATCTTTTCGCGCAGCCAGCTCTCCATGGATTTCAGGAGCGGTTTCGTTTTCAACTGGCGTTCGGCAAGCCGCTGTTCTGCTGGCATTCCCCTGATATCCGCTTCGATGGCATACAACTCGCCGATCCGTTTCAGTGCTTCATCTGTGAGCGCGGAGGGAGTGCGGACGTGAACATCATGGATTTTACGCCGGGCATGGGCCCAGCAGGCGGCTTCCTTTATATGTCCTTCCCGGTAGAGTTCGTTGAAGCCTGCATAGGCATCCGCCTGCAGCACACCGCTGAAGCCGGCAAGATGGCTCTGCGGGTGGAGGCCTTTTCTGTCCGGGCTGTACGCGAACCAGACCGCTGGTGCCAGCGAAGAACCCGCGTTGCGGTCGTCGCGAACGTACGTCCATAAGCGCCCGGTCTTCGTTTTTTTGTTGCCCGGCAGCAGGACCGGGACCGGCGGTCGAGTAGACCAGAGGGATCCTCCCCCTCTGGCCGCTCACAGAACCGTACGTGAAGCTCTCACCTCATACGGCTCCTGTTATTCAACTCTATCTGATCATGAACTTCCAGTGTACAAACAGTGTC